>NZ_CP045875.1:600000-782500 GCF_009649955.1 Heliorestis convoluta
GGATAAGATTTTTTCATTTTTTCTTTTGATCTCTTCTTCTTGCTTTTTCCTTTCTGATATATCTCGAATAATACTAAGCAAAAGAGGCTGTTGATCGACCATAGTACTAATAGAACTTACTTCTACCGGAAAAAACATTCCGTCTTTTCTTTGATGAAGCGTCTCAAAGATAATGCCATTTGTGCTATCTGCTTGCTTCATTTGACGTTCTACTACATGAAGTGATGAAGGGGCTCTAAGATCGCGAATGTTTAAGCTTAATAAGGCTTCTCGTTCATAACCATAAGCGATTTCTGCCGCTCGATTGGCTTCTACAATATGCCCTTCTGTAGAAACAAATAAGATGATATCTCTAGCATTTTCAAAGAGTAATTGATATTTTTTCAGCACCCTCGCTGATTTTTTCTGCTCCGTTATATCTTCAAAGATCAAGATATAATATTGTGGTACTTCATCAATGTCTTTAACCATAGATGCCGTTACGTTGGTCCAGACAACCTCCCCCTTTTTGGTTTTTAATTGTCTTTCTACAACATAACGATCTAAGGTACCATCTACGAGGCGAGATAATCGATTCGCTACATCTTTCCAATCTTCTTGAAAGTTAATCTCTTCAATATGCATGTTTATCAGTTCTTTTGGATCATAGCCCAGAATATAAGCAAAACGTTGATTCACTAGAATGATGCGCCCGTCAATGGTAGCATGGGCTATGCCTACAGCAGCTTGTTCAAAAGATGCTAAAAAATGTTGCTCATGTTCCTTGATCTTTTTTTCAATTGAATGGATAGAATGCAAATTTTCACCTCCTCGTTTTAAGGTAGTATACCTTATCTTTTTGTTATTTCGATATTTTTCGATTAATTCCTTTTGTATTTTTATGCCTTTTTTGATTCATGCTTTTCTTTTCCAAATCGCCATTTCTCCTATCGGTAGATAAAGATAAACTTGCGCTCCTTCTTGGTAGATTTCTTCAACCAATGGATCTATTCCTTTAGAAGTTTGTACTTGTAAGTCATAATTATTGGAAGACACTTTACCTGAAGGAGAATGGTCTCTCACCAGACCTGCAAAAGGATAAGAATCGTTACAGCAGTTTTGAATCTTTAAAAATAGAGTTTGACCATCAGGACCTAAGATATTTTGAAGAACTGTCGCTCCAAAAGCATTGTCCCACTCTTTTTCTTGATACTCTCTTTTTGTAAGCAAGCGCACTTTGGAAGGGCGAATGCCAATGGAAACATGATTGCTTGTAAAGTCTGGCTTGGGAATTTTCAAGTTACAATGATAAGCAGGGATGTAGGCAATGGCATGGTCATCCTTTCGCTCTAAAATTTGTCCATCGAAAATGTTCTTTGTCCCTACAAAGCGAGCTACAGTACGATTTATCGGGCCATGAACGATTTGATCACGACTTCCAAATTGTAAGATTCGACCATTCTCCATGACTGCGATATGACTACAAAGGCGATAGACTTCTTCTAAACTATGTGACACCAGTATCATGGTTCCGGAAAAAGCGTTTTTTACTTCGAGCACTTCTTGTTCTAGCTTGTTTTTCACTTGACTATCGAGGGCGGAGAAAGGCTCATCTAGTAACAACAAGGCTGGATCGGTCACTAAGGTGCGAGCTAAGGCCACGCGCTGTTGTTGTCCCCCAGACAACTGAGAAGGGTAGCGTTTTTCTAAGCCTTGTAGGCGCATTCGCTCTAACATATACTGGGCTTTTTTCTTCTGTTCTTGAGCCGGTAAATGCTTGAGGCCAAAAGTTATGTTTTTTTCTACTGTAAGATGAGGAAAAAGAGCATAGTTTTGAAATAGAAAGCCTACTTTTCTCTTCCGAGCAGCGATAGAAATCTTCTTATTGCTATCGAAGTAAACTTGATCATCCATTGTAATAGAACCTTCATCGGGTTCAACAAGACCGGCTAGACAACGCAAGGTAATACTTTTTCCACAACCGGATGGTCCAAAAAGACCGAGTACAGCGCCCTGGGGTATTTGAAATTGCAGTTGCAATGAAAAAGAAGGCAGCCTTTTCTTTAGATGGGCCTGTATCATGAAGAATCCCTCCAGTCTTTTCGATGTAATAGGTTGATGACAATCAGAACCATAAATGCTGTTGCAGTCATAATCAAGACAAGCAAGTTGGCTTTTTCTTGTTCTCCTGCTAGCATAGAGTTATAGATAGCGATGGGCATGGTCATGGTGACACCAGGAATGCTACCGGCTACCATCAAAGTAGTTCCAAAGTCACCAAGAGCTCTAGCAAACATGAGGACAAGTCCAGCCACGATGCCGCGCCAGGCATTGGGGATAATCACATAGAAAAAAATTTCAAATTCATTGCGACCAAGTACGCGAGCTGCATCGAGTAAATCCTTCGATACACCTTCTATAGCCGCTCGCGATGTTTTTATGAAAAATGGAATGGAAACAAGGGTCGCTGCAATAATCACACCGCGAATGGTAAAGACCAGGGGCAAGCCTAAGGATTCAAAAAATTGACCGATCACACTGTTGCGACCGACGAGTACGAGTAGATAATAACCCAGCACGGTAGGTGGTAAAATCATCGGTAGCGTGAGCAGGGAGTCGAACACTTCGACCCAGCGCCTTTTTGACTGGCCAAGCCACCAGGCAATCGGTAAGCCTACAACAAAGCCAATGACAGTAGCAATAAAGGCGACTTGAAAAGAAAGAATGAGTGGAAATAAATCGATATGTTCCATTTTCTATCCTCTCCTTTCTCCAGCCCGCTTGCACTATTTTTCTTAGCTTTTATTAATCTTCAGGTAGAACAAAGCCGTACTTGTTCATAATTTGCTGTCCTTTTTCACTTAACAGGTAGTCAACAAAAGCCCGTGCCTTCTCTTCTTGCTTTGTTGACTTGACCACCGTTATGGCCTGGTTGAGGGGGTTGTGCCAGTTATCGTCGATGAGGGTAAAGTTTAGCTGTTCTGAATCATGGATAGAAAGAGCAATAATAGCAGCGTCTACGTTGCCTGTTTGTAACAAGACGAGTGTATCTTGAATGTTTCTACCGTAGACAAGCTTGCCTTGCAGGTCCTCCCAAAGGCCACGATGTTGCAATGCTTCTTGAGCAGCCGTCCCATAAGGCGCATGGGATGGGTCAGCGATAGCTACTTTGTGAATTCGTTGATCCTCTATGAGCTCTTCTAGGCTCTCGATTGTTACCCCCTGCTTTTTCATTGTGGCGATACCAATACGTCCTTGGGCATAAAGTTTTTGGGTATCTTCTATGGTGAGACCTTGTTGTCGTAAACGCTCGACAAAGGCCACATTGGCAGCGGCAAAAACATCATAGTGAGCACCATTTTCTATCTGCATGGCATAGGTACCTGTAGAGCCAAAGGACAACTCTGCGACAATACCTTGTTCTTCTTCAAATTGTTGGGTCAATTCTTGAAAAGCTCTCGTTAGATCAGCAGCTGCTGCAATATGAAGTTTTTCTCTTTGATGTACAGAAGCCATTGTTGTTTCTACTGAACTTGCCTCTTTAGAAGCTCCACAGCCCGTTAGAAGCGTTGCTGCGACAATAAGTAAAGCCAACCAAAGTAGGAGATTCTGATCGTTCCTATTGTTCCACTCTTTTTTTCTAGATCTTTTCATATCCTTTTCCTCTCTTTCCCTATAAATGCTTTGAAAAAACAAAAAGACGGCAACACAAAAGGAAAGTTTCCCTTTGTGTAACCGTCTTTGGTTCGAGCAGTCGCCAGTGACTGCAAATCAATCATCATCTTACATGCAATTATAGTATTTATTCTCTACTTCTACAAGATCTAATTTTTGATTTCCCAATAATACTTTTTGAAGCCAGGGGATAATAGCCTTTGATGATCAAGTTCTTAACACTCTCTGGTGCATAAAGGCTTTTCTTCTATTTGAGCTGAAACGTACTGAAGTAGAGAAGGTCCGAGCTGCTCAAGTGTGCTGTGATTTAATTGATAGTAATTCCATTTCCCTTCTTTTCGCACTGTGATCAAATGAGCTTCTGCTAAAATTTTAAGGTGATGAGATACTGTCGATTGGCGAAGCGAAAAAACATCGGTAATTTCACAGTTGCATAGTTCTCGCTTCTCTAGAGTCCGAAGTATTTTTAAGCGGCTTTCATCGGCTACTGCTCGTAAGATTTGCAACAACTCTTGGTCTTTCATTGTATCAATTTACGCCCTTTCTACAGCCCAGTTCGACTCTCCGTCAGGTTTGAAATATTTGTTTTTCATTTTCAAAGCCACGTTAACGAGAAGAATGAGCACAGGTACTTCAATCAATGGTCCTATCACGGCCGCAAAAGCCATGCCTGAATCGATGCCGAAGACAGCAATGGCTACGGCAATGGCCAATTCAAAGTTGTTGCTCGCTGCTGTAAAAGATAAGCTTGTTGTCTGTCTGTAGTTCACACCAGCACGCATGCTGATGAAGAAAGAGACAAAGAACATGATTACAAAGTAAATTAATAAAGGAATGCCGATTTTGACGACATCTAGAGGCAATTGAACGATATAGCTGCCTTTATAGGAGAACATGACGACAATGGTAAAGAGCAAGGCCATAAGGGCTAGTGGGCTAATGGTAGGGATAAACTTTTTCTCATACCATTCTGATCCTTTGGCTGGTTCTAAGATGTAGCGACTGAAAAAGCCAGCAGCAAAAGGAATGCCTAGGTAGATAAGAACACTTTGCGCTACATCAGCCATGGAAATACTGATCTGCATGCTTTCAAAGCCAAGCCAGCCTGGTAGTAAGGTGATAAAGACGTACGCGTAGGCCGAGTAGAAAAGAATTTGGAAGATGGAGTTAAAGGCAACAAGAGCCGCTGCATATTCTGTATCACCCTTGGCCAGCGCATTCCAGATAATAACCATAGCAATACAACGCGCAATACCGATTAAAATGAGACCTATCATGTACTCAGGGTGGTTGTGTAAAAATATTATGGCTAAGGCAAACATCAAGATGGGACCAATAATCCAGTTTTGAAGCAGTGATAATCCTAAGACTTTGCGATTTTTAAACACGCCACCGATTTTTTTGTAGTTGACTTTGGCTAGAGGTGGATACATCATCACAATCAAACCAATGGCAATTGGAATGGAAATGGTAGTCCCTTCTATGGTGAGGCTATCTAAGAAAGCGGGTAGCCCTGGAAAGATGTTGCCTGCTCCGACACCAATGGCCATGGCTATAAATATCCACAAGGTTAGGTAACGATCCAGCAAAGAAAGGCCTGAAGACGCTTTTTCTGTGCTCATGATAAAACCTCCTTTTGATACATCGATAGATATCGATGCGTTAATGCTAACAAGATACTTCTTATGCGTCAACCTCTCTTGTTGTTACTCTTACAATAAAGAGGTCTTCACAATGGATAGTTTCTTTTTTGGCTGCTACTGTGCTGCTATAGTCTTATTTGTAATTTTTTTAGCAAGAATCTTTATATTTTCTTCTACCTTTTTAATAATAATTCTGAATTCATCATCACTTTTTCCGGATGGATCATCTAAGCCCCAATCTTCTTCATATTGACTCGGGAGAAATGGACAAGTCACATTGCAACCCATTTTAATAACGATATCGACTTTTGGAATTTCTGTTAACAATTTAGGGCGCTGTGATTCTTCCATATCAATGGCATAAATTTCTTTCATCAATCGAAGGGCATCTTGATTGATCTGTGCTTTCATTTCTGTACCGGCAGAATAACTTTCGAATACATGGCCAGCCAAATGCTTGCCCAAGGCTTCTGCGATTTGACTTCGGCAGGAATTATGAACACAGATAAATGCTACTTTAGGCTTTTGACTGCTCATCCTTATACCTCCCAATTTTAATATCGATGATGTCGGTTATATGGGATCGCTACCTCAATATATATCGAAGCTTATCGATGTGAGTATCATATCAAGATTATGGGTTATGCGTCAACCTTTTTTATTCACAAAGTAAAATATATCATAATTTAGTTTTATTTGGTTTTTCTAAATAAGCCACGAGTAAAATATAGTTATTAGATATTTTACTCGTGGCTTAAGCTGCAATATTTTACAATCTAATTGTAGGGAAAGTAAATATTTCCTGCTCGGAGATGCCTTTTTCAAGCTGCTTGTCAGGAGCCTCCTTTTCTTTTAAAATGATCAATTGTCGGTATACTTTTTCTTCTATGAGTGCAAGTCGACTGCTAAGTATGTTCAGATCTTGAGATATGGCAATAATTTCTGCATCTGTAATGCCCATGTTTTCTGCTTCTTTTTCTGCTTTTTTAGCCAAAAGATAGGTCTGATCAGCCATAAGTGAAAGCACACCTGTTTGTTTTCCTACGTTGCGGTATAGTGGTAACAAGTTCCCCATTGAACATGTCACTCCCTTATCTTTTATTCAATTATAGTATATCTCTTTTTACTTAAGAAGATTAGTAAGAAAGGCAAACCTTTACAATGACTTTGCAGTCTCTATGAATTAAGTCTAACTTTCTTAAAAAACATGAGATTGCGAAGACATACACATATGGTTGATTTCAATTATTTCTTGTATTATCGAGTTTCTACCTGATTCTAACCATGTGTAAACAAAAAAAGCTCCAGAGCTATACTTTCACTATGCTTCTGGTGGCTTTTTTCTTCGAAAAACCATTTTACAGTAACTATCTCCCGCACCGATACGTTTTTCGGGGATAAATTCAATGTCTGGAAAAGCAGACATAAGTCCATAGTCACCTTGTACAGCCCAGTTACAAAGTTTGTCTGTCTCTTCGATGGTTGCACCATGCCGTTCTTGCCAGGCCTTAACGAGTGGACAGTGGTGAAATTCTACGATCAGTTGCTTCTCTGTCATTTCGGTCACCGACATCTTGAAGACTTGCCTCGTTACTGGTGTGGCGAATTGAGCTAAAAATTCATTCAAGTCATCGGTTGAAGTAAGCTTTTTTCCTTTGTCGACACCGTATTTGTAAATTGCACTTCTGGCCATCGCTTCAGCATTGTAACCTCGTTCTTTGGCTTCTTCTAGGAGAAGGTAGAACCAGCTAGCTCGATCTTCGAAAGCTTGGCGTAGCGTTTCTAGGGAGATGGTTCCTTCATTTTTTTGAATTGAAGACATCGTAGTCACTCCTTTTTTATATTTTTCTCCATTTTCTAGGGTCCGCACTGTCTCTCTAGTTATTTTTGCGCTACTACATAGAAAACCACAGAAAAAAGAAAAAGTGAGCCAAAAAGTGAAAGGCTTATATATTGCAGAAAAAGCCTATACAACTTCCGCTCCAACAAATCGAGGGCTTCTACTGAGAAAGTTGAATAGGTTGTGAAAGCGCCAAAAAAACCGACAGCAACTGCGAGATAGAGCCCATCCTGATAGATTGTCAAAGGGTAATCGGTATAATAAAGGGAAAGAAAAAGAGCTAGACCGACTGAGCCAATTACGTTGATGATAACCATAGGCAGAGGGATGGCATCTTTTTTTTGAAATTGTAATAGATAGATCCCCAATGCGTATCTTGAGGCAGCGCCTAGGGCGCCTCCTAAGCTGAGCAAAAGTAAATTCATAAGTTTGCTTCTCTTTCAAGTTTTTTGTTCGATTCTACAGATCAAGCTTTTTCCCTATCCTTGTATGTGTACGTTATTCCTGTGAGAATTCCATGCTTTTTTTGTCATTCTTTTTCTCAAGCCCTGTACGGACAATATAAAACCCTGCAAAAGCGCTGCCCAAACCACCGACTACTGTGACGATACCATAGAGTAGGGCTAGAAAGGGCTGATTGATTACAAGCAGGAGATAGGTATCGGCAGCGAAAGTAGACATGGTTGTAAAGCCACCGCAAAAACCAACGCCAGCACTTAAGCGCAGCCATTCTCGTTTCCCATACAAAATAAATAGGGCTGATAATAGACCCAGCAAGAAGCTTCCTATAATATTCTCTATTAGAGTGCCGATGGGATAGCCTGTCGGAAGGGCCAAAAGATTGACAGTGTAACGAAGTAAGGTCCCGAGGGCGCCTCCGATTGCTACAAGCAGTAGGTTTGTTACTATCATTGTGTGCGCCTTTCTTCTTGATAAGAAAAAGAATTCCCTTCGTGGTATAATTGAAAAAAGATTGGGATGGATTGAAAAAAGCGTACCAAGTCCCTACAGCAAAGGAATTGAAAAAAAGATGCATATCCTATCAATGGAAGATATCTCAAAGACCTATGGCGAAAAGGTTTTGTTCGACAGCGTTTCCTTAGGTATTAACGGTGGCGAAAAAATTGGCCTTATTGGCGTCAATGGTACGGGCAAATCTACTTTTCTTAAGATTATGGCTCGTCTTGAACAACCCGATCAAGGAAAGATTACGATTGGCAATGGCCTTACCATTGAATACTTGCCCCAAGATCCTCTTTTTGATGAAAAAGTGACTGTCTTAGAACAAGTCTTCAAAGGCACGAGCCCTATTATGGCCTTGTTACGACAATATGAAAAAACCTTAGAAAAAGCCAATCAACCAACGTACGATGAAAAAGTAAACGAAGAGCTTTTGGGCCTTCAAGCGAAGATGGATGAACTGGGCGCTTGGCAAGTAGAAAGCGATGCCAAAGCCATCTTGAATAAGCTAGGAATCACACAGTACGACGTCCCGATTAAGACCTTATCAGGTGGTCAAAGAAAGCGTGTTGCCTTGGCCAGTGCCTTAATCAGCCCAGCTGATTTATTGATTCTTGATGAACCGACGAACCACATTGACAATGAAACAGTAGCCTGGTTAGAGCAATACCTGAACAAACGCAAAGGCGCTCTTGTGATGATTACGCACGATCGTTATTTTCTCGATCGCGTCGTTAACCGTATTGTAGAAGTTCACAATGGAAAATTGTACGCCTACAAGGGCAATTATAGCACTTTTTTAGAACTGAAAGCAGCGCGAGAAGAGCAAGAAATAGCTTCTGAGAAGAAGCGTCAAAATCTCTACCGTCAAGAATTGGCCTGGATACGCCGTGGCGCCAAAGCGAGAACGACAAAGCAAAAAGCGCGCATCGATCGCTTTCAAATCTTACAAGAGGCAAAGCAAGACATTGTTTCCGAAAAGATCGATATATCTGTAGGCTCAACACGACTCGGCAAAAAAGTGATCGAAATCAAGGATCTATGCAAAGCCTATGGTGATCGCAAGCTCATCGATCACTTTTCATACCTTATCGGGCGAGATGATCGCATTGGTATTATTGGCGCCAATGGCACAGGCAAATCGACGCTCCTCAATATGATTGCTGGGCGAACTTCCCCCGATCAAGGCACCATAGAAGTTGGTGAAACCGTAAAGATCGGCTATTTTTCTCAAGAAAACAGTCATATGAAAGATTCCATGCGAGTGATTGAATATATCAAAGAAGAAGCCGAGTTTTTGCCAACCGCTGATGGCACTTTACTTAGCGCCAGTAAAATGCTCGAACGCTTTTTGTTTTCTTCAACAGCGCAGTGGACGCCCATTGCTAAACTTTCAGGTGGTGAAAAAAGGCGCCTCTATTTGCTTCGTGTGCTAATGAGTGCGCCCAATGTGTTGCTTTTTGATGAGCCTACCAACGATTTAGATATTCAAACACTGACCATCTTAGAAGATTATCTTGACGACTTCCCTGGCGCCGTCATCACGGTATCTCACGACCGCTACTTTCTCGATCGAGTGGCTGAGAAAATCTTCTCTTTTGAAGGTAAAGGTAAAATCAAGTATTTTGTAGGCAACTATTCAGAATATCAGGAAAGACAAAAAGTAGAGGAAAAAAAGGAAACACAAGAACAAAGTCAAAAGGAAAGTACGCATAGTGCCTCTCGCAGTGCCGAACAAAAGTCTGACCATAAGAAGGGATATCAGAAAAAAGAAAAGCCCCTTAAGCTAACGCTAAAAGAGCAAATGGAATATGAGCAAATGGATGAGCGCATCGCGGAAAAAGAAGCAGAAATCGAAAAAGTATCGAGTGAAATAAACGAAGCGGGAAGCAATTATGTACTTCTGCAAGAGCTGACAGCGAAGCAAGAAAGTCTCGAGCAGGAATTGGAAAGCTTAATGGAGCGATGGATGTATCTTGCTGAGATTGCAGAAGCCATGAAAAAAGGGAGATAAGTAGAAGTCAAGGTAGGCTTTATTCACAACAGCTATGAAAAAGTTCTTGTTTTAAATGTTGCCGAGTGGGATTTTGCCTGCTGAACCTGCAAAGACAAAAAGTATCACCTATATGCTATCACTGTAACGATGATGCCTGTGACCACAGGCATTTTTTTTTTCATAAACGATAGATTTTGTGCTCTTTTAATACCAACAATTACATGTGATTTATTTAAAAAAAATCACAACTTTTTAACATAATTATGATAACATTTTAAGGTATCCACTATGTGTTTCATTATTTATTATTTTTATTGCAAAGGAGTTTTGTGAATGTTGCAACGATTGCTTTCTGATCCAAGGCTTGTACCACTTTGGACAGTGCTTCGTTTCTGGCTTGGATATCAATGGTTGACAAGTGGTTGGGGTAAATTATTTAATCCTGCTTGGACAGGTGAAAATGCACCTGTCGCTATTATGGGCTTTTTTAATGGTGTATTAGAAAAAGCTCAAACAGGTGCTAAGCCTGAAGTCAAGGGTTGGTATGCTGATTTTGTCCAAGGATTTGCAATGCCGAATGCAGAACTTTTCTCTTATCTCATTCCGATCGCTGAAGTATTAGCGGGTCTAGGATTAATTGTAGGTGGTCTAACCACCATTGCATTGCTTGGTGGTTTTACAATGAATCTTAACTTCCTCTGGGCGGGCACATCTTCATCCAATCCAGAGATGTTAATTGTTACATTAATCTTGTTGTTTGCTGGTGCTCACGCTTATCGATATGGTATCGACCATTATCTCTTCCAGTGGATTCATAAATTACGTGGTACAGCTACATCTTCAACAACGTCCTCTTCTACCAAGGCTTAAGGTAAAGTCCTCTTAGACAAGCAAAACTTGTCTAAGAGGACTTTTTATGTTTTTTCCGTTCATTTTTGCCCTGCCCTTTGTAAAAAATAGATGATAGAAAGCATAAGTCATAAAGAAGAAGTTCTATGCTTTTTTGTGGGCCCTAGGGATTTTTTAGACATCAAGCCGAACGAGGTGACTTATGTTAAACGCTTGTGTAGCCCATCGGGGTTGGTCCGGATTGGCTCCCGAAAATACATTGGCTGCCATCAAATTGGCTGTAGAAGATGGGCTGATCGAGATGATTGAGATCGACGTTCAACTGTCAAAAGACGGCATCCCTGTTGTTATTCATGATTTTACTTTAGATAGAACAACGAATGGAACAGGACACGTAAAAGATACAATGCTATGCGAACTGGTCACATACGATGCAGGAAGCTGGTTTGCACCTGCATTTGCCGGTGAGAAGATTCCTACATTGGAAGAAGTATTGTGCTTGGTAAAAGGGAGAAAGAAACTAAATATTGAGCTAAAGCAAGTGGGCGAGCTCTATCCCTTTATGGAAATGAAGGTCTTACAATTGATTCAAGAATTTGATCTTCAAGACGAGGTGGTAGTAACCTCTTTTGATCAACAGTGTCTTCAAAAAGTAAAAGCCACCGCGCCTGAGATAGCGGTGGGTCTTATCGTTGGGAGACCGCCTGTAACGATTGAACAATTACAGGCATTGGGTGCCAAATTCCTCGCAATTGACTATTCTTATATCACAAAGTCAATGGTTCAAGAGTTTTTTGATCAAGGCATAGATATCATGGCATGGACTATCAATGATAAAGAGTCTATGAAAAAAATTATGAATTTACATCCATTTATCCGAATTTGCACGAATCATCCCGAGGTATGGAAGTGTGCGATCAAAGAGGGTGGCATGGAAGGTGGCATGGGGACGTTTCGTTTGGCATCTCAAACTCAGAAATAGAGCCCATGGCACTAACGTGGGATCGTCTAAGCCCCAATCTTCTTCATATTGACTGGGAAGATTGGGGCAAATTACATTGCAACCCATTTTAATTACGATATCGAATTTGGGGATTTCTGTTAACAGTTTAGGATGCTGCGTTTCTTCCATATCGAATTGCATACTATGAGGCTCAGCAAGGGATATTGACTTTTGTTAATTCTTATCCTAAGATTGAATTAATCAATACGAGGTTAGAAGATCACGGTGATGCTATAGGCTCGAAGGCGAGTAAAGTTCTTTGATAAGGACTTTTCTCGCCTATTTTTTTAAGAGGTATGGTGATAAGAGTAGGCTCTTTCTTTCCATGTTACTGCAAAAATATGAGAGGTGAGTTGTTTTGTTAGATTTTGATGGGAATTATGGACAATTAAATCTGCTGGCATTATTGCCTTGTCCAGTTAAGGTGCCCTTTGAACGGATTTTTAACGAACCTGCAACGAGCTGGAGCGATCGGGTAGGAATGCCCTTGCGATATGAACTAGTTAGTAATGCCAATCAGTATCAGGAGTTATACACTTACTTAGATAGCTGTCACAGGAAGGAAGATTTTCCTGATATGCTACTATCGTCTGGTTTTAATAGATTTTATCGTCGCTCTTTTATTGAGAAGTTTAAGTATGCTGGAATATGGTCAGCCATAGAGCGTCCTAAAGTAAATCGGAGCATGGAAGCAGCAGTTGTGTTTGATCCTGATCAGCAGTACACGTTACTGGCAATCAACCCAGCCGTACTGGTGGTAGACTTGCAGCGCTGGGGAGACAATGCTTTGCCTCGCAACTTTGGAGACGTCCTGGCTCCCCGTTGCCGTGGTCGGGTAGTGTTTCGAGGTCACAAAGACGACTATTGTGAAGGCGTGCTATTGCGAATATACAAAGAGTATGGCATAAATGGCATTAAGCTTCTGGCCCAAGCCACACCCAAGGGCATGCATCCAGCAGAAATGGCTAAGATTATGGGCAATGGTCAAGCAGAGGGACCTGTTGTAGCAATTATGCCCCTGTTCTTTGCCAAAATGATTCCTAAGCAGGACCGGGTGGCGATTATTTGGCCCGACGATGGAGCCTTGGCCAACCCTGTTACGATATTGATTAAAAAGGAAGCTCAGATTGATCATCAAGAGATAGTGGATTTTTTTGCAGGGCAAGAATTGTCTCAGCTCTTGGCATCTGTGCAAATGATACCTGGTTTTGCTCAGAGTCAAGCTACTGGAGAAGATAGGAAACTTTATTGGATCGGCTGGGATTTTATAAATTCCCATGATTTAGGGCAGGTAGTACCCTGGTTAACCGATGCTTTTATCAAAACCCAGCGGGAGCAGTTCCTATGCAGTTGATCACAGTGGCTGGCCCTCCCTCTTCCGGCAAGACGGCAGTAATAATCAATGTGATTGCTGCTCTACATAGAAAAGGTCGTAAGGTTGGCGTAATTAAGATGGACTGTCTGCAAGCCCAAGATCAGGAAGAATATAAAAAGCGAAGTATTCCAGTTCAAGTAGGCCTATCAGGCAATCTCTGTCCTGATCATTTTTTCGTCAGCAATATTCAGGCCTGTGTCGATTGGGGTATAGAGCAAAAGCTAGACATGCTGATTAGTGAAAGTGCGGGACTCTGTAATCGGTGCTCTCCCCACATCAAGGGCATCACGGCTCTATGCGTAATTGACAATTTAATGGGAGTAAATACGCCCAAAAAAATTGGACCCATGCTTAAGCTGGCCGATTATGTGATTGTCACCAAAGGTGATGTAGTATCCCAAGCAGAGAGAGAAATATTTGCCTTTCGTATCCGTCAAGCGAATCCCAAAGCAATCATTATGTTTGTCAATGGGATAACAGGACAAGGTGCTCCTGAGCTAGCAAGTTTATTGCAAAAAGCTGAGCCCATCTCAAGCTTGGATCAACGTCGGCTGCGTTTTTCCATGCCGGCAGCATTATGCTCCTACTGCTTGGGAGAAACTCGAATCGGTAAGGATTATCAAATGGGCAATAATCGGCTGATGAAGTTTGAGTAGAGGAAAGGATTATTGATATGGACAGCCAACATAAGCAATGGTTAAATATGCCCTATAACCAGCTGCGACAGCAATATCCTTACGCTGATCAGTTTTTTCAAACAATGGGCCTTTCCATACTGGAAGGTAGCCACTGTGTAGAGGACTATGTAAGTAAACTAGCACCCCAGGTGTTAGAGGACATTGGCATAGAGCGAAGCCAGTTGGGTCATGCTTTTATATCTTTTCTTGAGAATATGAATCAATTACAACAAGAGGATAAGCAAATTATTGAAAGTGTTACCATTTTGGGTGGTACAGATAAAGAAGGACGCAAAGAGAATTTACATTTAACCTTACGTCCTGGAGACATTGTTGCCATCGTTGGACCTACTGGTTCGGGAAAAAGCAGGCTATTGGCAGATATTGAGTGGATGGCCCAGGGTGATACGCCAACGGGCCGTCAAGTCTTGATTAACGGAAAAGCACCTGAACCAGAAAAGCGTTTTGCTGTGGAGAGCAAATTGGTTGCTCAACTATCGCAAAACATGAATTTTGTGATGGATCTATCAGTAGCAGAATTCATTTCTTTACATGCAGAAAGCAGGCTTAACAGACGAGATGATATCATAGAAAAAGTGTTAGAACAGGCGAACAAATTGGCAGGGGAACCTTTTACTGCAGATACCCCGCTCACTTCTTTGAGCGGGGGACAGTCTAGAGCCCTCATGATAGCAGATACAGCTTTGTTAAGTCGTTCCCCCATTGTTTTAATTGATGAAATTGAAAATGCAGGCGTTGATCGACAAGAGGCATTGCAGGTTTTAGTAGGTCAAGACAAAATAGTACTCATGGCGACCCACGATCCGATACTAGCTTTAATGGCCCAGCGGCGGCTGATCATTGAAAAGGGTTCTGTTAAACAGGTGATAGAAACAACTGATGAAGAGCAAAAAACTCTCCAAGAGCTGCTTCATTGGGATCAAAAACTGATGGCCTATCGCAACCATCTGCGCAAGGGCAAGAAATTGCTTGCATTCCATGATTAATTTAATGGGCTATGAACATTTGCTATCCTAGTAGGGTATAATGGAATTTATCATAGTATAGGAAAGCAGATGAGGGGAAAATGCCATGGCACACCTAACAGTCCGCTCGGGATACAAAAAACTGGAAGAAAGACTGAATCTTTTCCCCCAGGGTGCACCGCCTTCGGAAAGTCTTTATAAGATTTTATCTCTTCTTTTTCGAGAAAATGAAGCCAATCTCGTGTCACAATTGCCCATCCGACCTTTTACCGTGAAAAAAGCCGCTTCCATCTGGAAAAAGAGTGAAGCAGAAGCGCACAAGATTTTAGATGATTTGGCCAGTCGGGCTCTGCTGCTTGATATAGAACAAGAAGGTAGGCAACACTATGTCTTGCCACCACCCATGGCAGGCTTTTTTGAATTTGCTTTTATGCGAATACGGGGCGATCTGGATCAAAAGCTTTTAAGCGAGCTTTTTCATCAATATATCAATGTGGAAGAGGACTTTATTAAGGATCTTTTTCTCGGCAGCGAGACACGACTGGGTCGTGTTTTTGTGCAAGAAGCGGTCTTAAGCAATGACAATGCTCTTCATATTCTTGATTATGAACGCGCCAGCCATGTGATCGAGTCTGCAAAAACCATTGCTGTCGGTCTATGCTACTGTCGCCACAAAATGGAGCATTTAGGGCAGAATTGTTCTGCGCCTATGAACAATTGTATGACCTTTGGCAATACTGCTTCTTCTCTGATTAAGCATGGACATGCTAGAGCTATCTATTCATCGGAAGGATTGGAACTTCTTGCGGAAGCTTATGCGCACAATCTTGTGCAATGTGGGGAAAATGTACGAGAAGATGTAAGTTTTCTTTGCAATTGTTGTGGTTGTTGCTGTGAAGGCTTAATTGCTGTGCGTAAGTTTGGCCTGCTTCAACCAATACATACGACAAATTATCTTCCTACTGTTAATGAAAAGGCTTGCAACGGTTGTGGCCGCTGTGCAAAAGCTTGTCCCATTGAAGCGATTCAAATGACCTCTCACCCATCAGAGAAAGTTAAAAAAGCAAAAATCGATGAGACCCTTTGTCTTGGTTGTGCTGTTTGTATTCGTCTTTGTCCTCTAAAGTGCCTTTCTCTGAAAGAGCGACCTCAGCGGATTATTACGCCCGTTAACTCAGCCCATCGGATCGTATTAGCCGCTCTTGAACGAGGTAGATTGCAGAATCTGATCTTCGATAACCAGGCTTTACAAAGTCACCGGGCAATGGCCGCTATTTTGTCAGCCATTTTGCAGCTTCCTCCTGTAAAGCGCTTGATGGCCAAGGAGCAGTTGCGATCTCGTTATTTGGAACGGTTGCTTAAAGGAACTTAAAGTAATCAAACCAGCCATCAGGTTGAATCAGTCTAACCCAGATCCGCTTTCAACGTACTTCGTCAATTTAGAAAGAGCTCTAACGGCTGGCGCACCGTCAATAACATGCTTGCCCCCTTTTTCTTCCGAACCTTAATAAACCTCCGCCTTGTTATATTCTATCTCTTCTACTTCAAGCAAGTACCAGGTGTAGTCTCCTGCATCAAGTTTCCAGGTGATTTCCGCTTGAAGGGGTACTTTGAATCGATCCATCCATTGATGTTCTTTCATGCGAATGGACCAGGGTTGCATAATGAATTCTCCATCAAAGTCACCGTAACGGTCAGCTAGAAAATGTATTGCATTCCCTTCATCATCAAAAGTAAAGACACCGGATGCAGACACGCTTGATAGGTCATCGTTGCCAAAGCAGAATTCTCATCGATTTCTTGCCAAGCAATGTATTCTTCCAACGCAGCCGTTGGCACCCAGACAATTTCTGCTAAGTAGCGAACCAAGGAACCTTGATCCATTTCATAACCTTTTGCATCGGCTATATTGAAGAAAGATTGGAATTTAATCAACATATGACCTTTTCCTTCATGGTATCTATCTCTACCGACAATATGTATAAAAGGGGCAACCTTAAACTTGGCGGTCCAAAGAAAGCCTGGCTTATCAATGGTAAAGTATTGTTGCGCTTCTAAGGGCATCCAGTTATCCTTGTCTTGATCAAGCCGAACAAGAGCACTTTGTCGGGAACGAGCTGTATGAACTGGCTCAGTATTGATCACACCGGTTGTTCTTAACCATTTTTTCACAGGTTCAGGCAAGTGTTCTACCTCTTCGGCTTGAATTGTAGTTGCTTCGCTATGTTTTTGGGTCTCTAAAAATTCAACAATTTCCTTATGAACCTTTTGGTTGAAAGTTGCATTTGCGATGGCTGAAAAAGCGAGTACAATCACAAAAATGCCCATGATTACGCCAAAGCCGATGATTCCTATTCTTTTCATCATTTCATCTCTCTTTCAAAGGATTTATTGATCGAGCTTTTCTTGTTTTTTAAAAAAGACAAACCAGCCATGGGGTTGCTAGGAACAACCTTGAGCTGGTTTTTTCGTTACCTTGCAAATCTTGGGGGAACTCTTTTTCTTGAAAACATTGCTCCTTCTAACTAAATTCCTTGTTGCTACCCCTGTCCTTCGAATGGAAGTATTGTATCGCAATCCTCTATAAATCGAGGCACCATTTCTACCCCGCTCTTCTGAAACCCTTGCTACATAAGGCTTTCTGTAACTCCAATTCGGAAATTGAAAAGCTATTAAACGATAAGCTTCTTGGCCTCTTTAACTGTTCCTACTCTATATATGCTGTCTAAAATTTTATTCAATTTCTCTAGATCCGTTATACCTCTTACTTCTTTTTGGAGATCTATAGATCCTGTCCCAAACCTAGCTTCAAGATATTTGCATATAGACTCCTGCAAACCTTCTGACTTACCTTCTACTCGGCCTTCTACGCGACCTTCTGCCCGGCCTTCTTCTCGGCCCTCTTCTCTGATCCATTGTTCGATTTTCGTCATTTTGAGCACCTCCAGTATGCGCTTTTTTACTTCATCAGGTAGAATTCGATCGGTTATGGCCACGATACAGGCTACTGTGAAAGCTTGTAATACTTCGCTTTCAATTTGTTTGGCCAATTCTACGGCTTCTACAGCGAGTGCTGCTTCATCTTTCTTCTGGCTAAACATCATTGGTAAAAAGATCAGTTTCTGCATATCTAAATCGTCTAGCTTCTCACCACGTTCTATTTTTTCCTTTAATATCCTTAGTTCTTCGTCACCGTTAAAATCACTCATAAATACGTTAGAGACTTGATAGTTAAGGGATCCCATAACAAGCCTTTCCGGTGCTCTGTTAATCTTTCCTGCGTAGACCACAGCTGTATGAACTGGCAAGGCATGTCGTTCTACAATGCGAGCTCCGTAGTAAGCAAATCTTCTCAGCTCATCATCCGGTATGGTTGTCTGAAATTCCAGGTGTAACAGTGTATTGTCTGCAAGCTTGAAAACAAAATCTATACGCTTTTCTTTGGCTTCTACGACAGGCAAGGCTGTTGGCAGCATTTCTACGACTGGTGCTACATCTATCCCTAATACTTCTAGGCTTTTTCCTTTGAATGTCTCGGCTACGGCTTTAAGAACTATGTCTTTAGACTGCCAGGCTATCTCTGTTTCTTGTGTTGAATTCTCAATCTTCGTCATGATCGGAGGAATCAATCCCTTTCTTTCATTGTAGCATATCCTATTTTCCTTTGCAGGGCTCCACATTTTGTTCTTTTATTCTAGTTTATTTCAACTGTTTCCTTCAATTTTTGATGATTTTTTACAGTTACTTTTCTGTGATAATACCGATGATAGAGCTTTTCTTGCTTCTTTTTAAAATAAGACAAACCAGCCACAGGTTGCTAGGAACAACCTGTGGCTGGTTTTTTGTTGCTTTAAAAATATTGGAAGACCTCTTTTTCTTGAAAACATTGCTCTTTCTAACTGAATTCCTTGTTGCTACCCCTGTCCTTCGAATGGAAGTATTGTGTCGCAATCCTCTATAAATCGAGGCACCATTTCTACCCCGGTCTTCTGCAACCCTAGCTACATAAGGCTTCCCAGAGTCATTTTGCCGAACCTCTTAACGGTTCGAGTAAAAATGGATGTTTTTGCGTTATGTCAACCAAATTTCAGTGCCGAAATAATTTAATTATCTCTATTAAGCTCTATTTTTTCGCCGAATGCTCACTTTTGCCGAACCTACCCCCTTTTTTAGCCTAAAAATAGGTTCGGCAAAGAGCAGATTACTAAAAAAATTAGGTCAACGATCTAGTATGATACTACAAAAATACACCAAAAGATCCAAAAATCCTTTTTATTGCTCTACTTTTTAAGCCTCTTTTCCTTTTCAATATGCTCATAATACGCCACAATCTGCTCTTCCGCTTTATTACAAATCCGCTCTTTGTCCTGAACTGTTAACTTTCTCCAAAGCGAAGGTGCCCATTGTACTTGCGTCAATTCTCGGGACTGTTGAAAGTAGCCTTTGCGCTCAAACTTTTCAAAAGGCATGGTAAAAAGGATGTTGCGGATTTCTTCTGTCGTTAGATCTTGCACTCGTGACAATCTAAATATAGGTTTTTCAACAAGAAGATTCTGTTCAGCACGGTTACGGTAAAAGAAGGTAAAACGCTCTACCAGATCGGCAATCATAACACGACCTGTCTCATCGGCTAAATCTACCATCGCTCGAAGGAGTACAGGCTTATAAGACGATGACATATCTCCCCGCTCTAAGAATGCAAAAAATTCTTCGTAGATAGGCAATCTTTTCGGGATTCCCATGGTAGTGCGAATTTCTTCTAATCGCTCTGGCTCAAAGTAGTAATAATGATGTCGTCCCAAGGGCAACTCATGATCAGCTTCAATTTTTCCTTTTTTGACCCAATTTCTAACGGTCATATCGTCAACACCTAGCTCTATGGCCACTTTGCGGTGACTCCACATATGTTCGACTGCTTCTTGCCAATCAAAAAGGTCTACTCTTTCGACATCTTTCAACCAGAGATGCAAGTTGGCTACCAGATCAGGTCGTTCTTGCGTCCATTGCCTTGCATCCCAATGTGCTTTTTCTTCGGCGATTTTCTCTGGCGATGCTAGTACATAGCGACCAGCCATGTATTCTCGAATTTTGAAAAGTCGATGTAAACTCAAGGCCTGGTTATATTTGCTTCCATTGTCGACAAAATCGATAACAAGCAAAGATTCTTTTCCAGGAGCTTTTCGTGTGCCTCTTCCTAACTGTTGTAAGTATATGACTTTGGATAAGGTAGGACGAGCCATGATCAGCACACGCGTTTCTGGGCTATCCCACCCTTCATTGAGAATGTCGCAGGCACAAAGCACTTGCAGGATACCTTTTTCGTAGTCTTTTAAGATTTTTTGACGCTCTAATCTGCTCTGTTGACCTGATACAGCTCGTGCTGCAATGCCTTTTTCTTGAAAGAGGCTGGCCATCTTTTCAGCATGGGCTACATTAACACAGAAAACAACAGCTCTTTCTCCTGCTACCAACTCTTGATAAGCTTGGACTATCAATTGGTTGCGTTCGGGTATATGGAGTTTTTCTTCTAAATCTTTGGCTTGATAGCGGATGCCATTGAAGCGAAGAGAAGAAAGATCGATGTTTGTTTTTACTCGTATACATCGTATCGGTACCAGTTCACCCAATTCAATGGCTTGGCGAAGATCCATTCGATGGGCTACGTTTTGAAAGATTTCGAGAAGTGATTGACCGTCCATTCTTTCTGGTGTAGCTGTCAAGCCAAGTAAAAATTGTGCGTGGAAGTAGCCGATCACTTGCTGATAGGTGCGAGATGTAGCATGATGAGCTTCGTCGATAATGATATAGCCAAATTGTTCAGGATCAAAATCAATGAGATTCCGTTGTATATACTGAATCGTGCTGACAAGCACAAGGTTGCTTCCAGAATTGTTGTCATCTTGCATAGTAGTTTCTTTTCCAAAGAGATTCTTATTGCTTTGCTCCATAGCTTGATAAGGCCATGGGTGCACTTCATGATGAACTCCTCGGATCCCATCTCCATCGATAATAGCGACCTTTGCTTCCGGCCATAGACGAGCAAAAGTGGAGGCACCTTGTTCGACCAGTTCTCGCGTATGCGCCAACAAAAGGGTGGGTAGATTCATCTTTTTGGCATCAAGAACGGCTGTTGTTGTTTTCCCTGTTCCCGTGGCATGGGTGAGCAAGGCGATAGAATTGCCTTCGCGGCGTAATTTTGCTAGTTCTTCTAAAGCTGCTTTTTGGTGTTCTCGCAGCTCTAGATCGCCTGAAGAGATCTGCGATGCTCGTTGTTTGGGCAAAAAATCGGCCAAATCTGAAGATGGGGATTGTTGCCAAGAAATTGCACCAGTTCACTTTTTACTTGTTCGGGACTTTGCGTCAATTGGCGATAGGCCCAGCGGTATACTTTCCATCCTTGGTAGATGAGACTGTTTTGTCGAATCAGATCGTCGATAAATTTATCTTTGGCTACTTGCAAGGGATCGTGGTATCTTTGTCCATCGATTTCTAAGGCGTATTTTTCATAGCCTATTGATAAAGCATAATCGATTCGACGAGGATAGCCGTAGATATCTTCAAAAGGCTGTTCTGGCATGAGATATTGTACCTTTTCCAAACCAAAGGTATCTGCAAAGATTTCCATGAAAAGATCTTCTGAGGAGCTTGAACCCTTTCTTAGACTTTTGTTATTGCTGTTGTTTTCACTTTGTCTCTTCTCACCTTTTTCTTTGGTTTTTTTCTCTTCTTTCAAATTCAAATCACCTTCTTAGTACGATGAATTTCCTAAAATTAGCAAATATACTTTCCTTTTACCGTATACTTATGTAGTCTCAGCCTTATTATTTGAATAAGCACTTGCTAAAAAGCTTCTGCAAATCAAGGTCAAACTGTCTTTAACTTTCGACATGTCTTTTATGTTCTTCTTTCACATAATTGATATCTCATCAAAAAATTCTATATTCTATAAATTTCAAAAAAAAATCGATTGCCTACATTTAGACAATCGAACTCTGATGGCGATATGCTTAGATTAAATAGGTCGTCTCCTGCTTGTAAAATTGCAAAAATTTATCTCAAAACAATCAGTCATTTTGAATCGCTAAAAGAGCTTATTATCTAACTCCCTTTTGAAAAGCAAAACAAAGATGTGTTAAGTTTCTGAAGCATTGATTGAGAGGAGTAAACTACGGAAGTAAAAATTAATAGTAGTTTATCATATTTTTCTTTCTAACCTTTGTCGTATTTTGTCGCTTCATTTGTTTTTATTTTTCTCCCCTGTACCCTCAGTTCTAGGTCACTTCACAGAGGCTGTAAAGCAATGCAATCTTGCTTTTGAATTTTTTCAATCATTTCCATCCACGCTTTTGGTTTATTAGACAAGACAGCGTAGTAGCGTCTTAAAAATTTCACAACAAGATCGGCTTCCAGACAGTCCAGGCTGTCATCGGATGGAAGAAAGCATAGATCAAGCCCCGTTACAGCTTCTCCATCATTTTTCCATGAAGGATGGACATAATCAATATCAATGCGTTTAAAACCCATGTGCGACAGTACTTCTCTCCGGACAAAAGGGTCCATTGGTTTTACGCCACCAAATTCATTTTGCTTAACTCGATAGGGATCATAAATCTCGGCAAAGGTGCCATACAGTTTTTTACCCTGCTGCGTGGCCAGTTCTTCCAAATCAGCCGTACGCTTTTTGGCTAAAAAAGGACCTATAGACAGGCCTGGTTGACCAATGATCGTAAAGTCAGTCATGGCCACATTAAAGTCTTCATAATAACGATACTCTGTGGTTCCAACGACTTCACCATTGTGTAAGGCTACAAAGACACGGATTCCTGGATCTTCTAAAGGCTCTTTCCAAAGGTCAAATTCCAACACTTCTTCTGGAGGAAATACTTTTTGCATGAGTTGGTGCATCTGTTTGAATAAGGGATCGGAAATACTGGTTATTCTTCTGTATTCCATCGATATTCTTCTCTCTTTTCTAATCAATATTGGGAATTCTCTTTATAATTCCATAAGTTTCTCTATGGATTTTGTTGTAAAGTAACTTTTCTTCGTCGTAAGGCTTTTTTTCTTCTGCTGGGTAACCTACTGCGATAATAGACTCAACATGATATTTTTCTGGTATTCCTAAAAGCTGCTTAACATATTCTTCTGCTTTCACATTTTCCTTATGCATTCTCTCTCTTACCTGAATCCAGCAAGAACCAAGCCCTAAGGAATGAGACGTAAGATGGATTATGACGGAAGCAATAGAGGCATCTTCTATCCAAACGTCACAAGCCTCGGGATCTGCGATTACAACAATTCCTAATGGAGCACTTGCTAAGAACTGAGAACTATGTTCTCTACACTGGGAAAGCTTTTTCAGTACTTCTTGGTTTGTAACTGCTATATATTCCCAAGGTCTTCTAGACCTTGAAGATGGGGATAGCAAGGCCGCTTTTAGAATGGCATCTACTTTTTCTTCTTCTACTTTTTTATCCTGATACTTTCTAATGCTTCTTCGAGACTTTAATAAGTCTAACATTGAAGCTCCTCTCCCTTCATAAAGATGATCAGGTTCTGTGCAAACGATTACGGCGAGACTCTTAGCGAGCCATTATAGATTTTACTATAAAATCTATAAACTATGTACCACAAGTCTCGATCAGTTGTCTTTTTTTCGTTGACAACATACTTGAAAGTATGCTAAGGTAACGATGTTGTAAAAATTCCATACATTCCCGTTAGGTGAGGCTCCTGTACGGAGATATGCTACTGCCCAGAAATGTCGAGAGACGCCAATGGGTCAACAGTGAAGATCGGCTTAAGGTCTTCGTTAATGTAGCTGGCCAGTCCTATGCTGTACAGTGCTGAAGCTCTACGAGTGGGGAGAAGGGCAAAGTTTACTTTCTATGCCCTTTTGTTAGAATGCCTTTGTTTTTGTGTTGCTTTTTTTGAGCAATACTTTTATAGGTATGCTATTAACACACCTTCACTCTTAAAGAGCGAAGGTGTGTTTTATTTTTATTAGAAAAAGGAGGTGAGGCTCATGAGTGCAGACCCAGAACCGCCACCTGACTCTAGGAGTAATACTATCTATTTTCCGAACCACAAGGCAACGAATACGAAAATAACACTTGCAGGAGGAGAGGGATTCTGTACTCAAAAGTGCCTTATCTCTTTTGATATAGCCTTTCCCCTCCTGCCATTATGGAGGTGACACTCTTTGACAACAAAGACTTATGCCCATGAGTCAGCAGGTTCTATCATGGCTACACACTTTCTGGCTGTACCAGAACATTACAGTGTCAAAGATGCAATTCAGTTTCTAAAACAACATGAAATCAATGGAGAGAATAAATATTATCTCTATGTTACCGATCCCCAAAACGTATTAAAAGGTTTGCTTCCCATTCGCAACTTAGTAAGTGCTTCTGATGAGCAAACTGTGTCCGATGTTATGCAGTCTAAGGTAGTATCAGTCAATGTGAACATGGACCGAGAAGCTGTAGCCAAATTAATGCAACAGCATGATTTTATCTCCATCCCCGTGGTAGATGATCAAGGCGTTCTTGTTGGCATCATTGATGCGGATGATGTCTATGATGTTGTAGAAGAGGAAGCAACAGAAGATTTTCATAAAATGGCACCTGTTGGTTTGTTGAAAACAAGCCTAAAAGACGCCACTGTTGGTTTGCTTTTTCGAAAGCGCGTAGGTTGGTTGTTAGTTCTTGTCTTTATGAATATTTTTTCCGGTGCCGGTATTGCTTATTTTGAAGAGACCATTGAAGCGGTTGTAGCTCTTGTTTTTTTCCTTCCCCTTTTGATTGATAGCGGTGGTAACGCTGGTTCTCAGTCTGCTACTTTAATGGTTCGTGCTTTGGCTACAGGTGACGTAAAGCTCCGTGACTGGACTCGCTTCTTAGGGAAAGAAGTTGCCGTCGCAAGCTTGATGGGTCTGGCGATGGGTCTCGCCGTTGCTACCATTGGCATCTTCCGCGCAGGTCCTGAAGTGGCTGTCGTTGTTGCTTTAACCATGGTGGTTGTTGTTCTTGTCGGCAGTGTGATTGGTATGTCCTTACCTTTTGCTTTGAGCCGTTTACGCCTTGATCCTGCTACAGCCAGTGCGCCTCTTATTACATCCATTGCCGATATTGCAGGCGTTCTTATCTACTTCTCCATCGCGACTTGGTACCTTGGTTCTGTCGGTATGATGTAAAAGAAAGGCTTTTTAGAGAAAGCATCATTACAGAGGTGAATTTTACTGTTTAGATAAAGGTGATCGTTATGAAAAAAGTAAATATAGCTCAAGATCTTAATCAAGAAAAATGGCTTGAAAGAGCCTTGAAAAACTTAGATAAGAAAGAAACAATTCTTTCTCATCTTCTTGTCTATCCTTATGATGCCATGTTAGCTGGCAAAACGATTCAAAGTGAAGGCGTGCTGGTCGCTACCGATAGAAGATTGATTTTTTTCCTAGGTCCTCATGTTCAATCTTATTCTTATTCTGAACTAGACTCGATTCACTTTTCTACTGGTATTTTTGGTCTTTATATTTCTCTTGCTGTAACAGGTAAAAGTGTTGTTATCTTCTGGGTTCATCAAAGCAATGCTGATCAAGTGGACACCTTTATACAACTTACGGAAGATGAGTTGACAAAATATTCTGAACTCCCTAGAGAAAAGACAGCCTTGCCTTCTTATCCTGAAGATTCTGTTGGAACCATTATGACCCGGGAATTTCTAGCAATTCCAGAACAGTATAGGATAGCTGATACAATTCATTTTCTGCGCAATCATGAGATTGGTTTGCAAAGTAAATATTATCTTTACGTTGTTGATAGTGAGCAAAGGTTACGAGGCATTGTACCGATTCGTAAATTACTCTGGGCTTCGAAAGAGCAAAAAGTGGTAGAAGTCATGTCTACGGATCTCGTTTTTGTCGGTATTGATCAAGATCGAGATGTTGTGACTAAGCTTATAGAACAACATTCCTACTTATCCCTTCCTGTTGTTGATACCCGAGGTGTCCTTGTAGGCATTGTTACAGCCGATGATGTCATGGATGTTATGGAAGCAGAAGCAACAGAAGATTTTTATAAAATGGCATCGATTGGCTCTTTCAAAACAAGCCTTAAAGATGCAACGATACCCATGCTTTTCCGAAAAAGAATTGGTTGGCTCCTATTTCTCGTTTTTATGAACATTTTTTCTGGTGCTGCCATTGCTTACTACGAAGATACCATTGCTGCTGTTGTGGCTTTAGTCTTTTTTCTTCCTTTGTTGGTGGATAGCGGTGGCAATGCAGGCAGTCAAGCTGCCACATTGATGGTTCGAGCCCTGGCTACAGGTGACGTACAACTTCGTGACTGGACTCGCTTTCTGGGAAAAGAAGTGGCTGTAGCTGGGTTGATGGGTCTGGCCATGGGTGCTGCTGTTGCTACCATTGGCTTTTTCCGTGCTGGACCGGAAGTGGCCCTTGTTGTCGCTCTCACTATGATTATGGTCGTACTTGTTGGTAGTGTCATTGGTATGTCTCTTCCTTTTGCTCTTAGTCGTATGCGCCTTGATCCTGCCATTGCCAGTGCTCCTCTTATTACATCGATTGGCGATATCTTTGGTGTGCTGATTTACTTTTCTGTTGCTACGTGGTATTTGGGAGCCATTGGCTTGCTTTGATTGATCCCATGTGTTTTTGTTAAGCCTATCTGCAAAAAAAGCCGCCAGAAAGTTTTTCTGGCGGCTTTTTCACAATGTATCACCCAAAAATCCCTACCCACTGCAGCGTAGGTGTAAAGCGATTCCCATTCCACTTAAGTACTGTGATCAAATCGCCCAAACCATCGGCACGATAGCGACCATAAATTCGCTGAAAAGCCAGTAGTTCAAAAACGCCATCATAGTTAAAGTCTACGGGATACAAACCACCAACAGGACTTACATCACCTTCGATCGGTTCTTTTAATCTTCCCTTTTCATCGTAAATTTCAGAAAGATATTCTTTTCCTTTGTAGCGAATGTCTATGGTGTAATGATTCGTGGCGTTTAAGCTCTTTACTTTTACTTGATAATAGTCTAGATACGTTACTTTGTATCGATAAGCTTGGTTGAATTGTTCAAAATCAAAAAGCTTTCGAGCCTGGTTGTCTAAGAAAGAGTACACATATTCGTAGGTGAAAGCGCCAGAGCCTCCTGAGTTAATGGTAAGCTGAATATCTTTTACACCGTCCCCTGTAAAGTCTCCCAAAAAAAGAGTTGGTTCGTAGCCAGCCCTTTCTGTTAGTGGAAGGCTATACAAAGCCGAAGTTTTGCCATCTTGAACTATCAGTTTCATAGTATCAACAAAAGGACTGTCAGGATATGGATAATTCCCTGTTACGTAGACCCAATCAGGAATTCTATCTCCGTTTACATCGCCGATTTGATAAGTAAGAATCTTGCCTTGTAGAGCTTGTGTTGGTGCTTGATGTACCCTTTCATATCTATTGTCCATCCTGTCGTAAGCCTCCTTCGCATATTCGCTCTTATAGAGTATGATGAGAAGGACTTTTTGCGCCTTTACGATTTTTTGGTAGGGTTAGCAAAAAACGCTCTTTAATAGAAGCGCAAAAAAAGTAGCGATTTTACTCGCTACTTTTTTCTCAGAATAAGATTACATATGGAGAACAGAAAAGAATAATTCTTTCCTTATTCCATTTTCTCATCATTATTAATAACAATTTGCCCTTCAAAGACATAGGCATTGTTCATGGCGACAACTTCTCTGAAAAAATGTAAAGGTACATAAGTAGTATTGTCTTTTAGTACCGGCGCTGTTCCTAGTTCTATAGGCCTTATTCCTAGACTGGTATAGGCGTCTTTCCCTATTTGCAAGGAAAAATCTTGACCCACTGTTATACTTTGATCTCTTCCATCCCAAGTTACGCTATACCCCAATGCTTCTGCAATGGAGCGAAGTGGCACCATAATGGTTCCCTTTTCATCAGCATAGGGCTCAGCTGCTTTCACAACTTGATGATTCACCATGTATTCTAGATGGGAAAAATCAAGTTGTAAGATTTCCTCCGTAGTTGGCTCCTTTTCAAATAATACAATGATCTTTATAGGCGTTGTTTGCGGAGGAATGCTGCGTGTGGAAAAGTCATAGAAAACAGCCAATGTTTTGTCTGTTAGATCTCCTTTGTATGGAGCACCACTTGGATATAATATTTCCCTTTCTTCATCGATAGTAAGCTTTAATGCTTGATCTTTACTGAGCAAATTTTCATCAAAGACTTCAACTTTGACGTTACCATCGCTATTTTCAAAGACAATCAATTCAGGTGCGTATTGGGGCGGATAGATCATGATGATGGGCTTATTGGCATCATAATATCCCGTGATCATATCTCCTAGCTTAATTTGCTCTTTACCTGCTACATAAGTCTGTTGAGATACAATTAGATGGGCTTCTTGGCCTTGATCATTTTCGAGAAAGATTTTTAAGGCGCCCACATAGTGTTCCGTAATCTCCTTTACTTTCCCTGTAAAGGAGCCAATGGCAGAAGTTTCTACTTCTATCTCGACATATCTTTCTTCTTCTACTTTTTCAATTATCTCAATGACATCTCTTTTGTGATCACTGCTCACGCCTTTGTCTATTAATAAATTGTTAGCACCAGCAATACCTGGAATGGTTAATAAGGTGACCGTTAATGCACCAGCAATAGCGCCTCTAATATGTTTAATAGTACTCATTGACCGATTACTCCCTTTCTTGTTATTTACTCTATTAGACCCTAGAAAGAGCAAAAAAGTTTCAGCTTATTTTCACAAGTAACATAGAGAATATCTATAACAACCTTTTTGCGCTTGAGAATGGCTGTGCCTTGTTCTACTGAAGCGTTCTCGTGCTTCTATTTTTTATAGCTTTGACAACGTTGTATCTCTTTCAACAAGCTTTGTGTACGATAGGGTTCTGGCAAAGAGGCTCCGCCACGATTCAACTCAATCTCATATTTTTGTGTTGTCGGCAGTCCTGCTTGGCATTTGTATTCTGCAGTCGCTACATAGATCATGACGTTTTCATAAAGATGCTCTTCTATTTTTACAGTTACATATTCTTTTTCGTAGTGTTCAGGATACTGTTCACGATGATCTAAGTATTTATGCCCTCTGTCTGATACCTGATAGAGAACACCATAGACATAACTCTTTTCATCTTTTTCAACATTCGCCCACACATATCGACGGCAGCCACTTCGTTTATTCATACAAAAGCGCCAACCATCTATTCTACCAATGCCAATAAGCTCAAACTCTTCTATAACGCCAGCCTCCATAAGCCGTTCTTTGTCCATGCAAGATCCGTAAGCAAAGTAAAGAATGCTCATTGACCTACCTCCATCGATTAAGTTATATCATGTTCGAAAGAGCACTTGTTCGATTCGGGTTCTACTTCTACCATAGGCAATTTCACCTGCTACAAGGCTGTCAGCGATCACGATGGCCGGAAAAACCACCATGGCACTCCCTGCGAGCAAAAAAGAAAGGCAGTTCTAGTTGTCATGCTTTGTCATACTTGAACTGCCTTTCTATGAATTGGCGATTGCCCTTTGTTTAATGACTCAAATGGATTATTATTTCCCCTTGGGCAGCAAAGCGACTCCACTGTGCTTACACTTACTTCGGAAATAACAAATCCAACACTTTTTCTCCAACAGGTCTTCTTTTCCCTTGATAGGGGTAATAATGCATGTACATAGCTGGATTAAAGTTTAGCTCAATGATGGCATAGTTAGATTCATCACAGGGGCTTTCAATATCTTCAATTATAATATCAACGCCGGTAATGGCCGCTCCTATAGCTTGTGCAGCCTTTACAGCCAGTTCTTTGTAGCTTTCATGAACAAGCTCGGTGTAGTCTATGCTATCACCGCCGGTGCTAATATTGGAGTTCTCTCTTAAAAAGACGACCTCACCCTGCCTTGGAAGATAGTCAAAATCTTTACCCTGGGCTTTGAGGAAGCTTTCCTCGATCTCACCAAGGACGATTTTTTCCAGTGGTGTTTTGTGACCTTGTCCCCGCAAGGGGTCTTTGTTTTTCTCTATCACGAGCTCCCGAATATTTCTTTGCCCATCTCCTTGCACATTGGCCGGTACCCTTTGGAGAACCCCAATTACCTCATTGTCTATAACCAAAAAACGATACTCTTTGCCCGGCACAAAGTGCTCTATTAAGACACTCGCGTCGTGATGAAAAGCGATCTCTAAAGCCCGGTCATATTCCTTCTTGGTGAATTTATCTTTGAAAATGGATATGCCAATTCCATAATTCGTTGATTTTGGTTTCACAACGATGGGACTGTTTTGGAATGTATCAAAGGATAACTTTGCTTTCTCTATATCGTAGTAGCTACTACTAGTCGGTACAGTAAGGTTATGTTCCTTCAATAATTCCTTGGTCACAACCTTATTTTCCATGATTAAGGCGGTGACATAAGAATCCTTCGATGTTTTGGTAGCCTGCTTTACATACTCTACTTGAGACCCTTGCTGTAACTTCAGAAAGTTTTCTTCTCTATCGAGAATCTCAAAAGTAATACCTCTCGTAATAGCATCTCTGATTAAGATTTGAGTCGATAACTCCAAATCTTCAAAACCTCTTAAAATCACATTGCTTCTGCTATCTTCTACATATTCTTTTGCTTTCTCTACATGAAAAGCTACATAGGATTTGTTTTTAGCTTCTTCAATAATTCTATAGGCATAGGTTTTGGTTGGATCTTGAACCTTTTCTCTGGCCCCTTCAATCAGCGTTGCGTAAAAATCTTCTTTAACATTGAATGTTCTTGTTATTTTTGCCATTTCCTGTAGTATATCTAAGGCCGCCGCTCTAAAAGAAACCAACTGCCCCGATTCATCATAAATCGTAAGATCAGCTTGTCTGCCCGCTACGGTTACAGCATCATGGTTCTGGTTCGCAATATCTTGCTCTTTTGCACCAAAAGGCGTCTCTTCGAGTAGTACCATATAAATCATAAAAAGGTGCGTCAAATAGATATCTTCCATGAAGATTCCATTTTTGTTAAAAGGGTTTAGATCAAAGATGCGCAGCTCTAGGTACTGAATTCCCCCATTTTTCAATTGCTCTAAGTTGCCCTTTTTGCCTTTTGCTTTTAATCGTACTGGATTATAAAATTCGTTGGCATTGGCAATCTTACCGTCATCGATCAAGGACTGAATGGCGCTGATATAGCCTTCTAGAGAATCGTAGCTAACAATAAAATCTTCCTCGTTTTTGTATCCACACTTGCTGTTTCTTAAAGAGCTCATATCCTTGAAGTAATAGCTTTCGCTATCTAGTTCTTCGCTCATAGCTGCAAATTTTTCACCAAAAGACTTGTGATAAGCGGGGCTGGCACCGGTTAGGTAGATTAATAACCATCGATACCGCAAAAAGTTTTTGGCCACTTTAAGATATAGCGCATCTTTGAAATCCCTATACTTTTCTTTGCCGCCAAATTCCCTGTGCAAACGCATCAAAAAGTCTTCATCAAAAGAGAAATTGTAGTGAATCCCTGATAGTAACTGCTTCTTCCGACCGTATTTTTCGGCCAATCTTTGCCGATATTCTCTTTCTGCACTGCCTTCACTGGCAAATACAGCGATAGGAATCTCTTCCTCTTCTGGTACAATCGGCGGATTGCTTTGGGGCCATAGATATTCTTCTCCAATATTTAAGGAGATGATATCCTGCAAGTTTTCGAGGAAAGCGTATACTTCCTCTATGCTTCCACATACAGGCGTTACCATTTCAACTTGACTTTCCGAGAAGTCTGTTTTGATATAGGGATTGTAGAGCTTGTCTCCAAATTCCTTAGGATGGAGTGTCAACGCCAATTTACCTTGCCGGTCTACCCTGACATTCTCTTTTTCCAACCCAAAAGTGCCCTTAAATAATTGTGTCGATAGATTTTCTTTAATTACGTATTCTATGAGACCTTTGTTTACTTTCTCCATACGAACCTCCATGCCCGGTCACATAACCAGATGAAAATAGCACAGCGCATTGGCTTTCTCACTTGTTACAATAACACAAAAGAACCCTTAATACACATCTTGCTTTGTAAAAACAAAAAAGGATAGAAATAGCGCTCCAAGAGCCCAGATTGTCAAGATAGCCATGGAAAAACCAAGGGTCATTCCTTCTATCGGCGGACCTTGCCCTGTTAAATAGCTTGTGAGATTCAAGTTGACCATAAAGAGATACTTTGCCGTTTCCCAAGAAGAAACCATGTTACTTAAGATGGTACCGGCGATCAAGGCGGCAAGCATAATGCCCATGCCAGCAGCGGTGCTCTTAATAAGAACTGACAAAAGAAAAGACAAGGTACCGACCACAAGGGAGACAAACCAGGCTAGACCGAAGATCATTAAAAGATATTGCCATTGTGGAATAATATAAGTTGACGCTGTATCAAGCTCTCCACCTTGAACAGAAAAGCCTGTAATGATTGGCGCCATCCAACCTTTATAACCAAAGACAAGACCTGAGATGAGATAGCCAATCAAACCAAAGATAAAGATGATAAAAGACACAGCCAGAATCAGAGTAATATATTTGCTTAAAAGAATTCGCCATCGTTTGACAGGCCTTGTAAGCAACAATTTAATCGTACCGATACTTTTTTCCGATGAGACTAGATCGGCTGCAATCACCATCACCATAAGGGGCAACAACAATTGAATTGAGTTTTCTACAAAACCACGGAGAAAAGTAGGAGCCCCTGGTTCTGTTGGATTGATATCGTTATCTAGGTAGTATTGTTGCTGGGCAATGCGAATCTGCAACTGTTGCTTCCATTCATCGGAGATGCGTGTACTGCTGAGACGGTTTTGTGTATCAATGATTTGTTGTTGTAAGGTTGTTCTCCAGTCTTCTGTCCCTAGCCTTTCCCTTGTTCTTTCAATTTCTTTGGCCTGGGCATATGTAAAGACAGCAATCAGCATGGCCATAATCAAGGTGACAACAAGAAGGCGCCGCTTTCCTAGTAATTTGATGATTTCATTTAATACAAGCTTAATCAACAGTCTCGCCTCCTGTGATATGGAGGAACAGGTCTTCTAGCATAGGCATTTGTCGGTTCATTTCTTGTACCATAACGGCTGATTCTACAAGTTTTTGGTTCCAGTGAGCTGCTTCTTCACCACCAGGGTAGGTTGTTATGATACGGTCTTCTTCTACTGTAACTTCCGTAAGCCTTTGCAGAATCTCTACTCCTTTTTCTAGTGGTTCTACTCTCCAGATGAGTCGTTCTTGTTGCCCTAATAAGCTCTTCACTTCTCCCACCTGAAGCACTTGCCCTTTGGAGATAATGGCAACACGGTCGCACATTAGCTGAATCTCACTGAGCAAGTGACTCGAAACGAAAACACTTAAGCCTTCTTCTTCAGCAAGAAAACGGATAAATTGACGCATTTCTCGAATGCCTGAAGGATCAAGTCCGTTGGTCGGTTCATCAAGAATCAACACTTTAGGCTTTCCTAAGAGTGCTTGGGCAATACCAAGTCGTTGCCTCATACCAAGAGAGTAGGTCTGCACTTTATCGTGAATTCGATGTTGCAACCGAACCAATTGTACTACTTCATCGATTCGTTTTTGGCTGATCTTAGGTAACATATTGGCAAAAAGCTGTAAATTTTCCCAGCCTGTTAGGTAAGGGTACAGCTCTGGGTTTTCTACGATACAACCGAGATGGGCCATTGCTTCGGTAAAGTTCTTTTTCAGATCGTAACCACAGATCTCAATGGATCCTGTTGTAGGTTGAATCAAACCAACGAGCATGCGGATTGTTGTTGTTTTGCCTGCACCATTGGGACCTAAAAAGCCGAAAACCTCACCGCGATGCAGTTCAAAGTCAATGTTTTGAATAATCTCTTTATGGTCAATCACTTTGCGTAAGCCTTTCACGGCCAGCGTTATTTCCTGGTTCATCAATCGGTCTCACCTCGCCTTGAAAGTAGTGACGTTAGCCGTTCTGCCATCATGCGATACCCTTCTGCATTGGGATGAAATTGATCAGAATAGAGATATTGGTTCACATTCAACTGAAAAAGATCAAAAGTGGGAACAAATACAGTCTGACTATATTGGGCCAGTGCTTCGGCGCTTTCATAGTTCCATTGTCGAATCACTTGTGATGTGATTTCACTATCGTCAAAGTTGATAAATGGATTGTACAAGCCTAGGTAAAAAATAAGGGCTTCTTCGTTTTGTTGGCGAATCTCTGAAAGAATGAAATGGAGATTCTGAAGATAGTCTTTTTCATAAGCTTGAATCGCTTCTAAGTCCATAGTAAGAAGTGTTTCCCCTCGGCGGAAAAGATCGTTGCCACCGATGGTAAGTACAATAAGATCAGCTTCTTGAAGTGTTCTTTGTACATCCAATTGTTCAATTTGTTGTGCCAATTGATCAGAGCGCTGACCGTTGATGGCTAGGTTGTGAATGGATACAGTCTCTTGAGAGTTTTGACGAAGATAATCAACGAGATGACCTACATACCCTTTGCCTGTACTGTCACCGGTGCCACGAGTCAAAGAATCACCTAAAGCTACAACAGAGAATCTATCTTTTAGCGCTGCTGTGGGCTCTGTAGCGCTTCTCTCTATTGTTAAAGGTACCATTGTTGCCATAGAAGGACCGTTAATATAGCTCTGCAATGTCATGGAAAGGCCGACGATCCAAAGTATTGATAGCATTGTAGCAAATAAAGCAAAGACTTGTACTTGCCTTACTTTAACCATGTTACTTCCTACCTTTCTTCGTTCTTTGATGAGGATTCTTATTGTCAGTCATCATATCACTTCTATTCAGGCACTTCAACCAATTCAGCCAAGCCTAGGCCCCTCTTTATTGATTTCATTGTACGAAACAATTGTACCGTAGAGAAAGTACAGGCGGGTCAAGAAGTTATGTAGATTAAGCAGAGAAAAAACCAGCCTTGTTACAAAAGGCCGGTTCGATTCCATCAAATATCCCTATAGGCTTTGAGGTTCTTTGGCTGTAAAAACATGGACTTGGCCTTTACGGTCGCCCACTAGCAGTTTTCCTTTTTCTAAAAAAGCGAGTGAAGCGACAGAATTCTCAAAAGGCATGGCATATACTTCTTTTCCACGACTTGACCAGACAATAAGTTCTCGCTCCGTTCCAAGAAAAATATATCCTTCTAAGTCTACAGCCAAAGCTTGTATAATTCCTCGTTCTAGTGGTAATTTACCTACTTCGCGCTCAATCTGTCCTTCCGTGCCTACAACGTATACAAGGCCTTCTAAGGTGGCAGCTAACAAGCGCTTCTGTAACAGTGGTTGAATGGCAATGGGTGTGTAATAGGTTGTATCGGTGGCTATCTCTTTGACCATATCACCATATTTGTTCACGATTTCAAAGCCAAAACCAGATTCATGCCAGCGGATAAATTCGTTATTCGCTGTAACGCCTAAAATAATTGCACTTCCTTCTTCAGGAAGAGGATGTTCTTCAAATGGACGCTGTAAGTTGCTCCACCAGACAACAGACTCTATGCCTTCTGTAAAAGCAGCAACTCGTCCATTTTCCGATCGGGCAAGGCTTGTCCACTTTCGAAGAACGCGGTCACCACTAACGCCCCATTCTTCTGGCCCTTTAGACCATACAATAGCACCTGTCATATCAATCCCTTTTAAGATGCCTTCTTCTTGACTAACAGCTAGAAAGTCTCCGCTTAGTAAGGGTATGATCTGAATGGATCGCTTGATTTCTTTTGGTGCTTCTCCCTCTTCGCTGGCCTCGTAGCCAGGTATCTCACTGATAGTCCAAGTCTGTTCGAGAAGCAAGCCTTGCTCCCATTTATGCGCTACTAGATGGCTTGTATTGCTTGCACCTGCTATGCTGTCTGCAACGAATAGATCTTCTGTCCTATCTATTATGTAAGCATCTTTTTCTACAGAGTCATCGCCTGCGAAAAGATTGGACTCGACGAAAGGTTTCGCAGAAAAAGAAATGATTCCTGCATAGGATGAAAAGGCTATAGCACCTGCAAAAAAAATAGAAACGGTGATTGTCGCTACAAGTACTTTATTCCAAGGGCCTTTCCTTTTCTTCCGATATTTATAAGGCGGCAAAGTCGGCTCTACAGGTTTATAGCCAGACACAGAGACAATTCTTTTCTGGCTGGGCTTAAATTCGCGTTCTATCGGTGTATCAAATAGGTAGTCTTCTTGATCTGTTGAGAGGTCAGAGCGCTTATCCATACGTATTCCACTCCTTGGTTTGGCATATTATGGTTAAGTACTTCTCTCTTTCTTTGGATTCTCCTTCCAATTTATGATAAAAACATCAAAATAGGGAATAAAAAAGACACCTCTCTTATTGAAGAGGTGTCTTTCTCTACCCAATTAAGCTTTATTCTCTAATGTTAAAGAGACTGGACGAGTCGGCATGATTGTCGAAATGGCATGCTTATAAACCATCTGTTGCTTTCCTTCTACGTCAAGGAAAACAGTAAAACTGTCAAACCCTTTTACCATTCCTTTGATTTGAAAGCCGTTTACTAGAAAAATGGTAACGAGGATATTTTCTTTGCGAACTTGATTCAGGAAAGCATCCTGAAGGTTAAGCTGTTTGGTCATCTGAGCGCCCCTCCAAAAAATTCATCGTCTCTCTATAAACTCTCTGAGAGCTTTTCGCACTGTTCTTTCGCTCTCTTGTATTAAGCTGTCTTGATCAAGATTATCAACAGCAAACCACTGCAGGGAAGATTCACGGCGAAACCAAGTCAATTGCCTTTTGGCATAGCGTCTTGTGTCTCGTTGCAGTAGATAGAGAGCTTGGGAAAGGTCGTAGTCACCGTTGAGATAGGAGATGATCTGTCTGTATCCCAATCCTTGCATCGAAGGGAGGTCAGAACTATACCCTTTCTCAAGCAATCCTTGTACCTCATCCACTAACCCCGATTCTATCATGTTTTGGGCTCGAAGGTCAATGCGATGGTACAAAGAGGCGCGATCCATCGTTAAACCGATATAGGATAGCTGGTATTTTGGCTGATGAACAGTGGCTGCATAATGAAAATCGCTTTGTCTTTTTCCTGTCAAATAATAAACTTCTAATGCTCGAATGATTCTTTTCCGATCGTTTACATGGATGCGCGAAGCCGCTACTTCATCAATTTCGCGAAGCCGCTCATGAAAGGCCTCCAAACCGACTTCTATCGCTTCCCGCTCTAAGCGAGCTCGCAATTGCTCATCTTTGGCTTCTTCTGCAAAATCATAATGCGCAATGATGGAGCGTACATAAAGGCCTGTACCGCCAACTAAGATTGGAATGCGCCGACTTGCAACAATTCTGGGAATTAACTCTGTCACCTTTTTTTGAAAATCGGCAACGCTGTAAGGTTGATCAGGATCGATAATGTCAATTAAATGATGAGGAATCCCTTGCCGCTCTTCTTGTGACACTTTGGCAGTACCGATATCCATACCACGATAGACTTGCATGGAATCTCCAGAGATGATTTCTCCATCAAGGCGTTTGGCCAGTTCAATGGCCAAGCTTGATTTGCCAACGGCTGTTGGTCCTACGATAGCTACCAAGGGAAGAAGTTCTGAGGGAGTCGTCATGAGCTCACCTCCTTCTCCCAAACACCATAGGCCACTTTCATATTGTTACTGCTAATAATAAAAGTTGGCTTCAGGCGATCCCATTCGGGACTGTATTTGCGCTCTTTGATCACAACGCGACGGCGAGCTATTTTTTTCGCTTGTTCTAAGGCTTCTAAGGAGATAGGCCGTCGGTCAGCCCATTGACGAATTCCATGAATGCCTGAAGAAACTTTGATCTCTTGACGAAACATGGGATCAAAATATACAACATCATAGGATTTTTCTGACATTGTCAATAAGAGTTCTCGATGATCGCCTTGCTTAATAAGAATTCTAGCCATCGCTTGCGCGAGCGGTGGCGCCCATTCTTTCTCTGGATTACGAAGCCCTTCCGCAACAATAAAAGCAACAAATGGATTATGTTCGATACCCAGGACTTTACCCTCTTCGCCTACAAGATAAGACGCTACAATAGCATCAGAAGCCTGACCAAGGGTACAATCTAAGAAGGCATCTCCAGGTTGCAACTGTAACGCCTGGGCCAAGTAATCTTTTTCCCCGCGTTGTAGTGCCAATATGCGTAATGAAGCCATGTTCGGATGGAAAAAGAAATCGCCGTCATCACTTTTTAGTACCCAGCGCTGTCGTTCTAAGACAAGTACTTTAGAACAGTTGTATCGTTCGTATAGCTTTTCTAAAGATTGTTTTTTTCTTTCTACAAAAGGGAGGCCCAACAAGGTTGCTTTTTCGGACGCTCGTTTTTGTAAAATTTCATCGTCATGGGAGGTTGTAACGATAACAGTGGCAGTCTTTTGGATCATGTTCGATGAAACTTCCCTTCCAGTTCCTTCAGACCAATGCGAATAAGATAGGGTCGACCATGAGGACAGGTGTCTGTGCCTTCTAATTGGGCCAATGCTTGTAATAAGGATGTCATTTCGCTGTAACTCAGGCGCTGCCCTGCTTTAACGGCACTTTGACAAGCTAGGCTTTCCAAAGCTGCCTTGTGGACCCATCTTCGATCTCTGGCGCTGCCGTTCATAACTTTGCTAATAAATTGGCGTAGGTAAGATTCTTCTTCTCCAATCGGTAAAGTAACTGGAACAGCTCGAACTAAAAAAGTGTAACCGCCAAAGTGCTCCAAGATAAAGCCAACATCGCGAAGTAATTCTAGGTTCTCTAGGAGAGTCTGAAATTCCATAGGGGTAAAAGAAAGTGATTGAGGCAGTAAAAGTTGTTGACTCTCCTTTTGTTCTGTTGATGATTCTGCTTTCTTGACCAATTGATGATACAGTACTCTTTCGTGGGCTGCATGTTGATCGATGATGTAGAGGCCTTCTTCAGCTTCTGCAATGATGTAGCTAGACCGAAATTGAGCAAGGGGAATCCATTTTTGGATTTGTTCTGCCTTTAATGTTATCTGCTCTTGCTGCTGAGATAGAGCCGGATCAAGCGTAGCTGGTGCAGACTCCTTCGATCCTTGCGCTATCTCTAGGGTCTTCATAGCATCATTGCTCTCTTTGTAAAAGTCTATGGCTTTTTCTCTAAGAATTATCTCTTTCTTATGATTTTTATTATCTTTTTGTTCAAAAGAAAGGTACGGCTCGACGGGCCTTTCTGGAAAGGGCTTGTCTCTTGCTTCTGAGAATGATTTCTCTTGCGGAGATACTTCTTGATAAGAGCCTACTGGGTAAGAGCTCTTTGATTGTGTCTTTATAGATGGTAGCTCTGTCTTGGTTGACCATAGGGGTCTTGCCAAAGAACGCTGCTGCAGCCTTTGATAGATCTTGTCGTAGATAAAACGACTGATTTCTTTTTCACGGTTAAATTTTATCTCTTGTTTTGTGGGGTGGGCATTCACATCGAGATGTTCCGAAGGAATGGTTAAGTAAAGGACATAAAAGGGAAAGCGATGCAGAGGCAGTGTGCCCTCGTAGGCTTCTTCTAGTGCTTTTGTTAGAGCAAGACAACGAATCCAACGACCATTTACAAACCAATTCTGGTGGTTGCGATTGGGTCGATTCAGTGCTGGTTGCCCTATATAACCATGAAGGCGCCAACCTGTTTCTGTCATCGTTTCATCAATTTCTAAGAGATATTCCAGTGGTTCTTTGCCATAGACTGAAGAAATGACTTCTATCGTTTTATTATTCCCAGCTGTGCGAAATGTAATCTGCTTGCCTTGTCGCAATGATAAGGCTATGTGAGGATGAGAAAGTGCCAATCGGTGAATTACTTCCCCACAAGCGGCGCTTTCAGCAGCAGAGGAACGCAAAAACTTCTTCCTAGCTGGCGTATTATAGAAGAGGTCTTCTACATAGACTTTCGTCCCTGGCGCTGTTCCTACTCTTTCAATTGGAAAGACAGTGCCACCTTCCACACGAAGACGGTATCCTTGATCCAGTTCTTTGCGACGCGTTGTTATTTCTAGCCTCGATACAGAAGCAATCGATGGCAAAGCTTCACCGCGAAAACCTAGCGTAGCAATCGATAATAAATCAGAGGCCGAAGCAATTTTACTGGTAGCATGACGCTCTATGCTTAAAGCAAGATCGACTTCTTCCATACCCATACCATTGTCAACGATAGCTATCTTCTCTTTTCCACCTTCTTGGAGCTCTATGTCAATACGACTGGCCTGGGCATCAAAAGCATTTTCCATTAATTCTTTGACAATGGAAGCAGGACGTTCAACGACTTCACCGGCTGCAATTTGGTTGATCGTATGAGAATCAAGGCGTTTGATTAAACCCATTAGGAGATACCTCGTTGTAGTTTTTTCTGCCACTTGGCAATCCAGTTCAGGCTTTCTAAAGGTGTTACGTGATTGATATCGAGCTTTTTCAATTCCTCTACCATTTTAGCTGCCAAAGGCGTGGGTACATTCTTTTTTTCTTCCTGTCCGTAAAAAAGTGCCAGTTGGCCTTCATAGGTCGTAAGCTTTTCTGCAATTTCTTGATTTTTTTCTTTTGTCTCTTCTCTTGGTAGGCTTGTGAGTGCAGCATCTGAGCTAGAGCCATGGGGGAAAGCCTTCACTGGAACATTTGGCATCAACTGTTCTTGTTCTAGTGCTATTAACAATTCTTTGGCTCGTTCAATAACCTTTTCCGGAAGTCCTGCTAGTCTGGCAACTTGAATGCCATAGCTTTTATCAACGCCACCGCGTCGAATCTGGTGGAGGAAGATGATCTCATCGCCCATTTCTTCTATGGCAATGTTATAGCAAACGATGCCTGGTAAGGTTTTTTCTAGTTGTACCAACTCATGATAGTGTGTGGCAAAGAGGGCTTTGGCGCGTCGTTGTTGAATCGCTTCTGCGACAGACCAGGCAATGGCCATCCCATCATAGGTGCTTGTACCACGACCGACTTCATCAAGGATGATTAACGATTGGTCTGTGGCATGGTGCAGTATGTGAGCCACTTCTGTCATTTCAACCATAAAAGTACTTTGTCCCGTGGCTAGATCGTCGGAGGCACCGACACGCGTAAAGATGCGATCGACAAGGCCGATAGAACATTGAGCAGCAGGCACAAAAGAACCAATCTGAGCAAGAAGAACGATCTGGGCGACTTGACGCATATAGGTGCTTTTGCCTGCCATATTGGGTCCTGTGATTAAGAGCAATCGCTCATTGCTATCAAAGGCACAATCGTTGGGCACAAATACACCGGGACCAACATGATCTTCTACGACAGAGTGCGTCTCTGAGGATGACGACCACCATAGATGTTAATGCTGTCACCTTGATGCACTTCCGGACATACGTAGCCATCTTCTACGGCTTTTTGGGCTAAAGAGAGCAAACAATCGAGGCGAGCTATGGCTCTTGCAGTCTGTTGAAGTGGTTCAATTTTTTTCTCAATTTTTTCTCTTACATCTATAAAAAGTCTGTATTCAAGTTGTACCAGCTTGTCTTCAGCACCGACGATTTTTTCTTCATAGTCTTTGAGCTCTTTGGTGATGTACCGTTCTCCGTTGGCAAGGGTTTGTTTGCGCATGTAGTCGTCTGGTACGTGGGCCAGATTGGAACGTGTCACTTCTATGTAGTAGCCAAAGACTTTGTTGTAACCGATTTTGAGTGATTTGATACCAGTTCGTTCTCGTTCTCGTTGTTCAATGCGCGTAAGCCATTCTTTGCCAGAGCCAGCTATCTGACGAAGCTCATCCACTTCTTCATGATAGCCTGTTCGAATCAAAGAGCCTTCCCGCACGGAGAAAGGTGGCTCATCTACGATAGCCTTGCGAATGAGAACTGCCACTTCTTCTTGGGGATCGATGGTGCCGGCCAAGTCTTCCAAGGCTTGGCTACCACCGTACAAGCTTTCCAGCAAGGGAGGCAAGGCTTCTAAAGATGTGGCTAGCGCCAGAAGATCACGTCCATTGACGGAGCCATAGGCAATTTTTCCACAGAGTCGCTCCAGATCATAGACAGACTTGAGTGCTGCTCTTGCTTCTTCTCGCAACAAGCCATCATCGACAAAAGCAGCTATGTTTTTTTGTCGTTCTTCTATTTCTATTAAACTGAGAAGAGGTTGCTCTATCCATCGCTTCAAGAGTCGCCCGCCCATGGCTGTGACCGTTTTGTCCATAACACCAAGAAGAGAGCCTTTTTTGCTACCTTCTCGCATCGTTTGCGTTAACTCTAAATTGCGCCGCGTCGCTGTATCAAGGCGCATGTACTGGTTTGTGCTATAGGATTGGAGAGCCCGAATGTGTTGTAAAGCTCTTTTTTGCGTTTCTTGTACATACGATAATGCAAGGGCCGCTGCTATTAGACCTGCTGGCCAATGGGCACAACCGTACGCTTCTAGGGATGTGACGACAAAGTGCTTTTTTAAGAGGCTTCGCGCTTGTTCTACAGAAAAAGTTCTATCTACAGTTGTAATGAGATAGTCCTGGGAGTGCCACTGTTGTAACAATGCTGGTTCTTGTTCTGCCAATGATGGCATAACCAGTATTTCTTTCGGCGCCAGACGACAGAGCTCGCCTTGTACATTCATCTTCTCTTTTTCAAGCCACTGGGTAACTTGAAAATCACCCGTTAAAACATCGATAGCAGCTAGGCCCCACTCTCCCTGGTGGCAAGCCAGAGCTACGAGAAAGTTGTTCGCTTTCTCTTCAAGCATCGTACTGTCTGTGATAGTACCTGGCGTAACGACTCGAAGAACTTCACGCTTTACGATGCCTTTTCCTTTTCCCGCTTCTTCTACTTGTTCACAGATAGCCACTTTATAGCCTTTTTCGACGAGTCTGGCTATATAGCTTTCAGCAGCATGATAGGGAACGCCACACATGGGAATACGTTCCCTTAGACCACCATCACGAGCTGTTAATGTAATTTCTAGCTCCCGGGAGGCTACAATGGCATCTTCACCAAACATTTCATAAAAGTCACCCAGACGAAAGAAAAGAAAAGCATCGGGATGTTCTTTTTTAATCGAAGCATACTGCTGCATCATCGGTGTGGGCCCTTTCAGCTCTTTCGCCCCTTTCAATGTCCGTCACTCCCTTTCTGCTAGAATCTTTTGTTACAGGATTTGCCCTAAAAGGGTCCAGGTTCTTGCTTCTTCAATTTTGACAGAGACAAGCTGGCCAACAAGATCTGGCTGTCCATCAAAAACGACGATTTTGTTCCCTTCACTTCGCCCTGTTAGTTTGTCAGGATTGGTTTTGCTAGGTCCTTCTACGAGAACTTCAACTACTTGTCCGAGCAATTTCTGGTTGTGCTCTAAGCTGATCTTGTTTTGCAGTTGCAAAAGTCGCTGGAAGCGCTCTCTTTTTACCTCATCAGAAACCTGGTTTTCCATTTCTGCTGCCGGTGTGCCAGAGCGACGAGAATATAAGAAAGTAAAAGCGTTGTCAAAGCGAACTTTTTCGAGTAAATCAAGAGTATCATTAAAATCTTCTTCCCGCTCTCCCGGAAAGCCGATAATAAGGTCTGTTGTTAAAGCTACATTTGGTAAGGCTTGGCGAATTTTTGCAATCAGTTCAATATAATCTTCTCTCTTGTAGCCTCTATTCATGGCTTCTAAGACAGCGTTGCTACCAGCTTGTACAGGCAGATGGATTTGTTCACACACTTTTGGGGCTCTTGCCATGGCTTCGATCAGTGTCGGGTCAAAGTCTTTGGGATGGGACGTGGTAAAACGAATTCGCTCTAGCCCTTCGACGCCGTTTACATCTTGAAGTAAGGCGCCAAAAGAAAGCGGTGGATTCATATCTTTTCCGTAGGAATTGACGTTTTGCCCGAGCAAAGTAACTTCTTTTACGCCTTGCCTGACTAGGTTTTCTACTTCTGCTACAATGTCTTTCGGTTGGCGACTACGTTCACGGCCTCGCACGTAAGGCACAATACAGTAACTACAGTAATTGTTACAGCCATACATAATGGTGACATGGGCTTTAATACCTTCTACCGTTCGTTCTGGAAGATCTTCTACAACTTCTCCTTCACTATCCCAGACATCAACAACACGATTTTTGCTTTGATGACATTGCTCAATCAGTAAAGGCAATTGGTGCAAATTATGAGTACCAAAAATGATATCAACATGACGATAGCTGTTGCGAATTTTTTCGCTCATACCGGGTTGCTGAACCATACATCCTCCAATGCCGATAATGACATTCGAGTCTTCCTTTTTATATTTATTGAGTTCACCCAATCGTCCTAGAATTTTCTTTTCTGCTGATTCACGGACACAACAGGTGTTGATTAAGATCACGGAAGCATCTTCTGGCGCAAGGGCTTTATCATAACCCATTTGCTGTAAGAACCCGGCTAAGGATTCAGAATCTCGTTCATTCATCTGACAACCAAACGTATAAATAAAGTAGCCCCTTTTTGTCATGGTTAAAATGTCTCCCTTGCATCGTTCTTAACTTTTCTGATTACGTTATTATATCCTTTTGTGGCTCTATTGAAAAGTTTGGACAAAAAGGAAGTAGCCTCGATCGGACAATTCGATCGAAGCTACTTTAGTTAAGCAAGGTCTCTCTGTAAAAAAGCAGTTGCAGATTAGAAGGTGGGGATGAAGTTGAAAAAAGCGGTAACTCGCCCCAATTGATTCGTAATGATCAAGATTCCTAAGAGAATCATAATAGCTCCACTGACGATAGAGACCATAGGCAGATAACGACCCATTCTAGAAAGATACTTTTCCACAGTAGTGATAAAGAGAGCCGTGACAAGAAAAGGAATGGCTAGGCCAGCTGAGTAAGCCACCAGCAGATAAATGCCCTGGGCCAGTGTTTCTTTCGTAGCAGCGTAGAGATAGATGGCTGAAAGTATAGGTCCTACGCAAGGGGACCAACCTGTTGCAAAAGCCATACCTAGTAAAATGGATCCAATAAAGCTACTTGACTTTGGTTGCTGGGTAAAACGAATTTCACGGTATAACCAGTGAATCGGTAACAATCCTGTTAGGTGAAGACCGAAAATGATAATAATAACGCCAGCAACAGTCTGTAAAGTAGATTGATAAGCCCACAACCATTGACCTGCATAGGTTGCAGAAGCGCCAAAAGCAATAAAAACAGACGAAAAACCAATGACAAAAGCCAGTGCCCGCCAGAAGGAAGTGAAGTTGAGTCGATTGACAGGACCCAATGAGCGCTCTGTAGCCTTGTTCAAATCTTGCGATGAAGTACCTGTGAGATAGGTGATATACGCTGGTATGAGTGGTAAAATACAAGGTGATAAAAAAGATGCAATACCAGCAAAAAAAGCAACGAGCAGTGATACGGAATCCAAGATACCCCTCCCCCCTATACCATATCAGTGTACAGGAATTATTAGGGAGGATCAAGTCCTAGTCTAAGTAATAACTTGTGTAAGGTTCAATAAGACCTTCTTTTTCATCTCGAGCTACAGCCGGTGCGAGAACCTGGGCTACTGCTTTGGCATCATCAAAACTGGCACAAGGTATACCACCTATCACAAAAGGTCTTACAACCTGGTATCGAGGAATTTCAACGCGCAATGGTTCTGCTGGCAAACGTGTTACGACAGTTAGATAAGGTACTTTCTCTTGTCGTGCATACTTACGCAAGATATGTTGTAGTTTATTTTCGAATTGTTCTCCCATAGGACCAAGAGACGTGCTATGATCATAAAGGTCTTTCCCTGATCGTTGCCACAGTTTTCCGAGTTCTTCAAAGCTGTTAAAGCGATTTTTGGCTGCGAATTGAGCTGATTCGGCTCTGGCTGCTTTGGCCAACTGCTGCAGATATTCTTTGCGAGTCTTATTCATGTCTAGAAGAACAAAAGGTTGTAAACTTTTGGCCATAAATCCTGTGGCCAATCGTCTATCTTCGGCAAGGTGAAAAGTCATTTTAATGATGATTAGCGAAAGATTGATGTCACGAAGCAAGTTTCTTTCTTCTTCGTCATATAAATAATGTTGTCCACCACCAAGATGATGTCTACTTCTTGGAACCTCCCCTTGTACAATGGTTCGCTGACTTTTGTAAACAATAGAAGTAGGGCTATCTTTTTCTTGTGTCTTGTTGGTATTTGATTGAGTCACTCCACCTTTTTGTAGTAATTTAAATAAAATACCCAAAGCTTCCTCCTCCTAGTTTATTCCATTTTTTCCATATGAAACCTCCTATTCGCTTCTTCTTCCAAAATTTCCTTTATCGATATTTATTCTTTTTTGTCGAGTTTATAATTTGATTTGAGTATTTTTGTTTTCTTAAAAATTCTTGACAAAATAATTGATTGTATAGTATACTAATCAAAGTCTTCTGAAGGGGAGTAGCTCAACTGGCAGAGCGGCGGTCTCCAAAACCGTAGGTTGCGGGTTCAAGTCCTGTCTCCCCTGCCAAACATACTTTTCCTTTCTCTAGCGCCATTTGTGGCGATTGCTAGGCGAGAAAAGGGCCAGAAAGCACATTAATAAATCGATAAATAAGACGTTAAACCGTTGCTCTTGAATAAGGGCAACGGTTTTTTGATTTTTAATATAATCAGAGACGCACTCGATTGAGGCGCTCTCCCAAAAAGGTTGGGAACCTAAAGTCCTGAAATATCCCTCTGAAGAAGATTTGCTAAAAAACTGGGCGGATATTCTCTTTGAAAACAACAGAGATATCGACCGTTTGAATGATTACCCTCTGACAAGCGGCGAGATGCAACAGATTATGGAGCAGATCACCACGCTGCGGACGCCTTTGAAATTGAACGGCTTTATCAACGGGAGAACTGTAGCCATTGTTCGTGATAATCCTGATGATACTCTGCACTTCGGGAAAGAGGTCAGCCTCAAGATTTATGACCGCCGTGAAATCGCTGCCGGACAAAGCCGCTATCAAATCGCACAGCAACCAAGATTTAAGAGCAAGTCCAAAATATTAAATGACCGTCGCGGAGATTTGATGCTCTTGATCAACGGTATGCCGGTTATTCACATCGAACTGAAGCGCAGCGGAGTTTCGGTCAGCCAGGCATATAACCAGATAGAAAAATACTCCAATGAAGGGATTTTCACTGGTATATTTGCACTGATTCAGATTTTTGTTGCTATGGAACCGGCAGAAACAGTTTATTTCGCCAACCCTGGAATGGACGGAAAGTTCAATAAGGATTTCTATTTTCACTGGGCAGATTTTAATAACGAGCCTATCAATGATTGGAAAGATATTGTTTCTTCGTTGCTTTCCATTCCGATGGCACATCAGCTTATCGGCTTTTACACCATCGCCGATGATACTGATGGTGTACTGAAAGTCATGCGCAGCTATCAATACTATGCAGCAAACGCCATTTCTGTCCGTGTTTCCAAAACCAACTGGGATGGTCGCGACAGACTTGGCGGATATGTTTGGCATACCACAGGCTCCGGCAAGACTATGACAAGTTTCAAGTCGGCGCAGCTTATTGCAAACTCAAAAGATGCCGATAAGGTTATCTTCCTGATGGACAGAATTGAACTCGGAACGCAGTCCTTGAAAGAGTATCGCGGTTTTGCAGATGAAAATGAGTCCGTTCAAGCAACGGAAGATACCATTACTTTAATTTCAAAACTAAAAAGTGATAACCCGGCAAACACGCTTATAGTCACCTCTATCCAGAAAATGAGCAATATCAAAGACGAGGGCGGCGCAAATACTCATGATATTGAGATAATGAGTTCCAAGAGAATCGTCTTTATTGTCGATGAAGCGCATCGTTCTACCTTCGGAGATATGCTCAGGGTTATAAAAGACTCTTTCCCGTCTGCCCTTTTCTTTGGATTTACAGGAACACCGATTCAGGATGAAAATCAAAAGAAAATGAACACCACATCAACTATTTTCGGTGACGAGCTGCACAGATACAGCATCGCCGATGGTATTCGTGATAAGAATGTCCTTGGATTTGACCCTTACAAGGTGATGACCTACAAAGATAAAGATGTACGGAAGGCAGTTGCTTTGGAGCAGGCAAAAGCGGCAACCGTTGAAGAAGCCCTTGCTGATCCTAAAAAGAGCGAAGTCTTTTACAAATACATGAATTCTTCTCAAGTAAAAATGGCGGGCTATATCGGTGATGACGGAAAGTATGTCAAAGGCATAGAGGACTATTTGCCGACATCCCAATATCAAATTGAAGAACATAAGAATATGGTTGTTCAGGACATTGCTGACAACTGGGTGACCTTAAGTCATAATAGCAAGTTCCATGCAATCTTTGCTACAAGCAGTATACCGGAGGCGATCTGCTATTATCGGATGATAAAAAAAGCCATGCCCACATTAAAGGTCACCTGCCTGTTTGACCCAAGCATTAACAATAACGGCGAAGTAGTTTTTAAAGAGGACGGTCTTGTTGAAATAATAGAGGATTACAACGCCAGATATGAACAGGAATTTAGTCTGAAGAACTACGATAAGCTGAAAAAGGACATTGCTGCGCGACTCGCTCACAAAAAGCCCTATCAACTGATAGAAAGAACGCCGGAAAAGCAGCTCGATCTTCTGATTGTGGTCGACCAGATGCTTACAGGCTTCGATTCCAAGTGGATTAACACGCTTTATATGGATAAGAAGCTTCTGTATGAAAATATCATCCAGGCATTCTCCCGTACAAATCGTCTGTTTGGCCCGGACAAGCCTTTTGGAACCATACGATACTACAGATATCCGCATACGATGGAGCAAAACATCGAAAAAGCTGTGAAGCTCTATTCTGGTGATAAGCCTATTGGATTATTTGTAGAAAAGCTTGACTACAATCTAAACAAGCTGAATGCATTTTTTGATGACATCAGCGAGCTGTTCACCCGTTCCGGGATTCCGAATTTTGAAAAGCTGCCGGATGACCGTTCGGAGCGTGGGAAATTTGCATCTCTCTTCAAATCATTCAATGACTATTTGGAAGCGGCAAAAATTCAAGGCTTTACATGGAATCAGTCAACGTACTCGTTCAGCCATGGAAGTGGCAAGCCTAAGACTATAGTCGATATGAAGCTAGACGAAAATACCTATTTGGTTCTGGCGATGCGTTATAAAGAGTTGTTCAGTGGCAGCGGCGCAGGTGGCGGCGACGATGTTCCTTTCGAGATTGATGGTTACCTAACGGAGATTGATACCGGGAAAATCGACTCGGACTATATGAACTCGCGCTTTGAAAAGTTTTTGAAAATCCTTACACAAGATCATCTAGATGAAACTGAAATGCGGAAGACGCTTGACGATTTGCATAATTCATTCGCCATATTGACGCAGGAAGAACAAAAGTATGCAAACATCTTCCTTCACGACGTACAAAGCGGAAATGCTAGGATGGAAAGCGGTAAAACTTTCAGGGATTACATCACTGAATATCAGTCCAAGGCAAAGAATGACCAGATCCGCCGTATTTCACGATTCTTGGGGGTGGATGAAAAGAAACTCCGCAATCTCATGGCTGCAAATGTAACTGAGGTAAGCATAAATGAGTTCGGTCGCTTCGATGATTTGAAGGCTTCTGTAGACAAAGTCACGGCAAGGGAATATTTCGAAAAAATAGAAAACACAAAAATTCCACCATTTAAGATCAACATAAGAGTGCATAATTTGCTTCAGGAGTTCATTCTTAAAGGTGGCTTCTATATCAAAGAGCCGACAGAATAAAGGAGGCGGGATCGTGGCTGCAAGAAGTGGAAAAAGCATAAATTTATTTCTTATGGATGGCGAAGCAAGCGGCCACATTAAGTGTACGTCAGCAAACCGGACTGGTGTTGCATACAAAAATTCCACGCACGTAATTAGATAAGTGTAAATATAATTTCTAGTACTTTAGAACGAGTCATAGATAAGCAAAACCCCCAACCTCTATAATGAAGTCGGGACTTATGAACAGAAGAGCTTAGTCTCTAGCTCAAAAATCTTTACCCGCTCAGGATTTTCCATCTTTTTTTCTCGTTCCATCCAGCGATAGCTGGTCTGAGCGCTGATTCCAAGGTCTTTAGCTACGCTCTGTACGCTTATGCCTTCACTATCAAATCGGGTACAGGGCAGCTCTTCTTTTTAATAAGAACACCAATTCCTTCATAACATTTGGATACTTTACATCTGAAAGGCGATTTCCCTTTTCATAAGAAATTATCTGTTCTAGAAGACTCTCAAACTCCTCAATAGAATTTTTACCTACATCCAGAACCTCGTGCATAAACGACTTAACATTTACAACACATAATCCTCTTAATTTAAATCCCGAGTTTTTCTCGGGATCATTTTTAGTTTTTTATTCTTGAAATGTTTACGTAAAAAATAAAACTCTGGTGCCTATTAACACCAGAGTCCTATCGTTACCTATGCAATATATGCTTTTCACTCTTTAGGCTTATTTTACTCCACATTATGTCTGCCATCTTCCAATCCATCTTTAAAGCTGGAAAGTCTATATTATAATCTTGTCTAACCATAAAAACCGGAATCCCAACTTCTTTCACCTGCTTAGCAAAAACGGGGTCATCTTCAATCATCAACTGAACATCCATATCTAAGCATGCATCCCCTTTTTCCTCGCTAAAGACCACTTCACCACTAGGAAAACCATGCTCTTTCAACCACGCCGAGTTACTAGTTCCGATTCCTTAGGTTTTGCAGTAATATATACAACTCTATGTCCTGCACTTACTAGCTTATTCAGCGTTTCTGCCGCTCCCTCATAAGGTTTGGCCTCAAAAAAGAGACGCAAGCCTTCATGAGTACGAAAAAAATCTGGATTTAAGCCTGGAAGGTCCCAACGACGCTGTTTGCGTAACTCTTGGGGAATCTCTGAAGTTCCTAGAAAACGCAACGCCAGTGCTTCATTGATTTTGGCGATAGTATTGCAAATATCTACGCCGATGAGCATACCTACGACCTCCCATTGCTTCTGTTCTCAAATGGTACGATGATTCCTTTTTCACCGGAATCATCTTTTATCCGTGGCCCGAGGATTATCGACCCATTTTGATCTTCTATCCACTCGATGACGACTTCTTTTGTTCCACGAATGTTACGAATCGCAGGCAATAGTTTCTGCCATTCTTCAGGAGTCAAATCGAGAATGTTTTTCACTTCGTTCTTAATACTGTTCATAATACCTCCTGTGCACCGAAACTTGCAACCGCCGAAGCAGTTAATAAGCTTCGGCGGTTGCCTATTTTAGTCCCGACAACAGCGGTTATTTTTGAATATCATCGAAAATTAAGTCTATCGTTTCTGCATCCTGACCTCTAACGACTCTTGTGATTTTATCGCTGAATTGCTCTACGGTTTCCGTATTCCAAGCATCTAATAAAACCGTAATCACAGAAAACTGTTTCTTTTCTTTCAGTTCATTAAACGACTGAAGAAAGTCAGAGGATACATAACTTTCTCCATCTGTAATAAAAACAATATCCGCTTTCTTGTAAGACGACTTTTCTATGATCTGTACCGCTTCTTTCAGTGGTCTCTCAAAATTAGTCCCACCACGCAGAAAAAGCGTTATCATATCTAACAATTCTTCAGGTTTAGCTTTTTTAGGTTTTGGAAAGAGATAGCTCTTTATCTTGTGCTCATTAGCAAAGTGAACGGCTGCAAAAGCCCTTCCTTGCCTTAATGCAATATCGAACAAGGCAAGAGTTATCGCCTTTGACCATTCCTCTCTAGTTGCACCGTTGCCCGTTTCCTGCTTCATCGAGCTTGAGGAATCAAGGCAGACAACAATAGGACCACGACCTTCTTTCTCTTTTCCTTCTAGCTTTCGTTGCATCAGATTTCCTTCTGAATAACGACGAAGAAAGTCTATTTTCGTGGCGGGATTGCAAAAAAGTGCTAGTTCTGATGGAAGGACGTTGGTCAAATTGTTGCCAAGTTCAACATCCACAACCTCTGTTGGAGGCTGGTGCGTCTTATTTTTTCGCTTGTGCGAAGCGATTGACTTCATTCTTCCTGCTATTTGGGTAATCTTACTTAGCTTCTTGTTTTTGCGTAGTGCCGAAGCTAACTCAATTCTTTTGGCAGGGTCCATATATTGAGCCTGCCCTGCTCCTAGCCCAAACTGTTGCATAGCTTGAGTTGTATCACTTTGCTCCTTTGCTTCTTGTTGCAGCTCCTGTCGCATCTGTCCTGCTATGGCTTGAACTTCTTGATTTATTACATCTGATAGTTCATGCCCTAACTGATTGAGCTTTAACTGCGCTTCTTCATTCTTCTTTTCCTCTTGTTTAGCTTTTCTTTTCATGGCAGTAGCTTTTTTTGTTGCTTCTTTAGCACCTGTTTCGTCGCCAGCATCTTTCTTTTGCTCTGCTGCTTGTTCTAGCATTTGAGCCGCATTCAAGAAGTCTTCCATTCGTTCTTGAGCTTGTTGTGCTTTTTCTTCTGTTTGATGTACCTGATTCATTTGCTCTTTTAAGTCTTGTGGAAGTAGTTCGCAAACCTTTTCTGAAAGAGAAAGACCGCCCAATGCTGCCGCTGCTACATCTTGTTTTGTCCAAGCATGGACTTCTTCCCACTCAGACATAGCAAGTACTTTTTCCATAATGGACTTATTCAGACGTTGTGATAGTGGTATATCTTCATCTTCTCTAAACTGCGATGTATCTTGATATAAAGAAGTCCATAAGTCTTGAAGCATCGGTGAAAAGGAATTGTAGTTTGCACCCTGTCTTCTCTCTACTTCCTGAATCTTTTGGGAAGCTTCCCTTATCTCTTTCCACTGTCGTCGCTCATAGCGAGTGGTTTCAATCGTTCCGTCTATCTCTGGAAGATAACTTCTTTTATTGAGCATCCTAATTAAAACCCCCTTTTATTGTAAGAAGCAAGTGGACAGATTTTGCCCACTTGCTCTTTTTCTTTTATAGATCAATGCCAAGGCACTTTTTGTTGATCTGTTTGATCATTTCTTGAATTACACCCGAAGCATCCACGATTTTCTCAAGTTTTCCTGGATGAGTTGTTTGCCCCTTCAGATCGTCTACTTCTTTTTTAAGGCTCTTTAGAGCTTTAATTGCTTTACTTCCCTCTACAGGATCGTCTTCTTTGGCTAACGCATTTTGGGAGATTTCCTTTGCTTCTGCCAAACGCTCATCAAGCTTGCCTGTAATCGGATCTCCGTACTGTCTCAGTACTTCTTCTACAGCTAACTTTTGTTCTATCTCATCCCATAAGACGTTAGATAGAATTGGCAAATCGTCTTCATCAACAGAACCTCTGCCTTCTAAAACGGCATTGGCCTTTAGAATAGAAAGAGCATTGACAAAGCGACGATCACTAGGCACAATCTCTTTTTCACGTAAAGACTTGCGAATTTTAAGCAAGGTATCAAGTATATGTTGTGGGACCCCTACTTGATCCGCTGCCTGTTGCAAAAGCATAAGCTCTTCTAAGGAAAGTGGTATTGGTTTATTTAGACCTTTCCCTGATTGCGCTAGCATTGCTGTAAAAGAATCATCTTCGGAGATGTACGAAAGTTCGTATCGAAGATGAAATCTATCGAATAGAGCTGCAAGATTTTCACCGTCTTCTGCGTACTCATTACTTGCTCCAAACACACTTACCAGTGGTGTTTTTGTTGGAGAACCATTGTTGTAAAACAGTCTTTCGCTCATCAACGTAAGTAGAGCATTTAATATAGCGCTACTACCTTTGAAGCATTCATCTAAGAAAGCAAAGTGCGCTTCGGGCAGTTTACCAGTCGTTACACGCTTGTATGTGTCCTGCTCTAATGCCCGTAAAGAAACGGGACCAAATACTTCTTCAGGTGTCGTAAACTTTGTTAAAAGCCACTGAAAGTAGCTTCCACCTGAAATATTCTGAGAAATGGATGAAATTAGATCACTTTTTGCAGTACCCGGCGGTCCCACCATAAGCATGTTTTTTCTTGCAACCATGGCAACAAAAGCACCATGGATCACTTCTTGTCGCTCGACGAAACGGTTACTTAAGTAGGCTTGGATATGGCCTATCCTTTTTAGGGCTACTTCTGCATTAACACTACCTGACTGCGGTGCAACAAGTGGACGCTGCTTGACGGAAGTTTGTATCTCTGATGGCTTACTTTCAAAAAGGTCATCGAGATTGCCGTTAAAATCAAGAAAGTTGTTTTGAAACATAGAGAGCCTCGCATCAAACAAAATGCGAAGCTTCACCTCCCCTTTTGTTTGATGACTTAAGCTGCGCCCTCTATGGCCGCTTTTTCAGCTAACTGCTGGGTCTGGACTTTTAAGCTAGACAAGTATGTTTGCAAACCTTCCATTTCACCGGAAAGAAGGATTTCGTACTCCTTAAAGCTCTTTATGTTCTCTTTGGCAGACTTTAAGAGCTTATTAAGCTCACCTTTTGAAATATCAGGATTTTTCAAGCCTTTCGCCATTTCCCGTAATGCTTGCTCTAAACGCTCTCGCAAACCATCTCGGATCATGTCACGAGAATCTTCCATATCAACGACAGGAATGATTTGTGCTTTTGATTCATCCAGTGCGCTGATTAATTTTTTCAATCCTTGTGTCGTTTGTTCATGAGCTTCAGGTACAAAGTATAATCCTGGCCTGATCTGAACAGCATTGACGCTTTTTAGAACCTGATTTACAAGTTCACGCACGTTTCGGGCTGTAACGTAAGTTAAGTAATACTCAAAGCTTTTTCTCGCTTCTCCTATCACCTGAACGACAGCCGACTCCGATGAAGTAGAATGAGCTACAAAATCTTCATCTTCTCTCGAAAACTTCAAGATGGCTTCTCCAGGTTTATACCGTAGCTCCCCTTGCTTTTTATCAACCTTTTCCACGACAAGAGAACGGATGATTTGTTCTTTGTCCGCTACTACATCACGAACAAGAATGTTAAGATGTTCATCACTATCTTTTTTGTTCTGCTCAGCCGTTAAAGATTGTCCGATTCTTTCAAGCTCTGTCGTAGCACAACGAAAGGCATCGGCTGCACTTCTTTGACGCGGCATAAAGTCTTCTGATACGCCAGATTTAATTAGCAGTTTTCTTAGTTCTAACCGCTTTAAGGCTGCTTGTTCTGACACAGCAAATGCAATTAAGTCGCCAAGACGATTCGTAGCTTCGCCCTTACCAACAGCGGCTAGGTTTTCTATTTTTGACATGATAACCTCCTTGCACTGAAAGCTCGACGATCACCGAAGTGATCTGTCGTACACTTCAGTGATCGCCCTTTCTTAGCCCCGACGACAAGGGTTGTTTTAAACAAAAAAGCCAGTCTTCTGATCGGTTTTGCCGAATAACAGAATGACTGGCTTTTTGCCCTATAAAGGGTATTTTTTATTGGAGCTTCTTTTCGCTAAAAAGGCAGATCTTTATCATCGCCTGGATAGCTGATTTCTTGACCGTATGCATTACTCTGCTGACGTTGTTGCACTGGTCGTCCTTGCTGATAGGAGGACTGATTTTGATGCCCCTGTCCTGTTTCAGAGCGTTCCAAGAAACGAACATTTTCAGCGATAACTCTAGCAGCTGAACGCTTTTGTCCTGATTGTTGGTCCTGCCATGTGTCTATTTGTAGGCGACCTTCAATGGCTACCAATCTACCTTTTGATAAGTACTGACTGCAAACTTGAGCTTGATTGCCAAAAGTGACAATGCTAATCCAGTCTGTCACTTTTTCAGCACCTGCTTGTCTCTGTACTTGCCCTTGAGGGCGGTCTACGGCAACGCTAAAGCTACATACTTGCGTGCCACTTTGTGCCTGCTTAAGCTCAGGATCTTGCCCAAGCCGGCCGATGAGGATTACACGATTTAGCATGAGTACTTCCCCTTTCTTTTCGTTAATCTTCCAAATGAAGATTCGTTTAAAACAAAAAAAGCCATTGTCGGTGTGTTTTTGGGCACACCAATCCAATGGCTTTTTGTTTCAAAAATTGGGCATGTGGAAATAGATCCACTACCTTTTTCTCATGCGTAAGCACATGAGTTAATCAATACGCGATGGCACCCTCACGTTGGGTACTCCAGAAATCTGCATAAATACATGCAAACCATTTCTACCTGGAGCATCTGCATCTGGAATCAGCTTACTAAGCAGTCCCTTTGCAGTTCGCTCTTACGAAAGGTAAGAACTTAAAAAGAAATATTCTTAACTATTTTAACATAATTTTTTAGCTTATTCAAAGAATAATCTATTCACGAATATTTTTTCTTACTATGTTTTGAAATGAACCTATCCGTTTTTTTATAATACTTCTTTACTCGCAAGATTTACCATCTCCAAGTGACATATAATACAAGAAAAAATAAAAATAAATATTTTTCCATATTAAATCTTGAATTATAGGAAGTATTTTGTCAAAATAAGAAAAACAACAAGGTATTCGTCGACTAAGGAGTGTGTTTGGATGAGAGATATTGTCGACAATAATTTAAGAGTTTTATCTGAAATACATGAAGATATTTGGAGAAATGAATTAGAAACAGACTTTTCTGCTGTAAGTACAATTGCATCCATTGAAGAAATTATAAAAGTACTTAACTCATTAGCAAATCAAGTACGTACAATAGTACTAAACCGAAATGAAGTTGCTACGATGAATGATTTTGATATTTATAACGATATAACTGAACTTCCCGAAAATTTGATAAATGACATAAAAGTAATTAAGATATTAAAAGAGTTTGTAGGCAATCAAAAAAGAGAAGTAATACTTAATTGTACAAAACCTTCTTTAGAAGCAGCGGGATTTTGGAATATAATTGAAACCTTTGCTCAACATAAAAGAGCTTTGTCTTGTTTATTGATTTTTCCACAGATCTCTACAGAAGTATTGAAGCAATGTTTGTTCCTTAGTAGCTATGACAGGTTTACATATCACGAATACATACTTATACCTGATTTCGAAGGTGTTACAGATTTACGTGAGAGAGCAAGACTCGAACAAGTTCAGCATGTAGGAATTCAAAACCCTCAGTTTACTGTTAGCCTTGTCAATCAAATTGTTAACCAATACGAACGTGAAAAAAGGACACGAATGCTTAGTAATTGTAGGAATATATTAAACCATGATAATGAAATAATTATTTTTATTTTAAGAGAGTCGCAAAGAAGTGGTCTTAGGACAATAGAAGAATTTGTGGTTGGTATGAACGCAGATTGGATAGTCCTTAGTTTTTCACGTGATTTACGTTCTTTAAGGGTAAGAGCTGTCAATTCAGTAAAGCCAGAGGTTTACGAAACATATGCAATTAAACTATTTAAGTTATGTCAAAACTTGAATATAACTACGTTAGACGAAGTGATGGTAATGGAATTGATGTAGTTAATGAATTTATAGCATCCATTTGTGGAAACAGAATAGCTCATGTTGAACTTGAAGAGTTAGAGTTATCAAACTGCCCTTTTCCTGGAAGACCAAACATCACTATTAGAAGAACATCAATAAATGTTACTCTTACTCAAACATTGGATGCAAATTTCAATGGTTTCTTTCTTCACTCCCTATTACCGGAGTGTGATGTTAGTAAAATGAAGTTTAAATACGAGACATTAAATAATAAGCACTTATTTACATTAAAATTTAAGAGATATGATATGCAAATATATATTCATATTAGTGGAACTGGTGGAGGGATAAGGAAAAGACAAAGTTTAATTCAATATCTAAGAGATATAGCTAATATCACAATACTTGAAAAAACAGAGGGATGATTATGTTACTATTAATTGGAACAAGATTTCAAGCTGAAGCCGTTCCTGAAGATATAACGAAACTTACTAGTTTTGGCTTTATAACTCTATCTGAATATTTATTATCAAATTGTAATGGTCGAGAGAGTGTAAACATTGCCAACAGAATTGAAGGCTGTGGAGAATTAATATCGATAACTAATAGAAAAACAGAAGAGCTTATTCAATGTTCTAATTGTGAAGCAGAATATACGTATGAAGAAATAAAAGTAAACGCTCAGCGTATAAAAGAAATTAAAGAAATAAAATACAATAAAATAATTGATTACATTCTCGAAAAAGTAAAAAATACAAATGTTGAAATCGAAGAGATAGCACGCAGGACAGGTAATTATATTTTTAGAATAAATGAAAAAAGTTTTTTTGTTGTTTTTAATTTTCCTAATTGTAATTTGGAGACATTACTCTTAAATAGAGCGAAGAATCAATTTATTATCCTTATAAATTTTTCTGAAAAGATTCCCTCTATACCTGGAGAAGTTATTGTATTCTCTGGTTATGAAATATTAGAAGATGGCTTTGAATCGTTTAAGCATATTTTAAGAGATTTGCCTACCTGTTCGGAATTAATAGAAAAAGTAAGGCTAGTCCCTTCAATTGAAACAAAAATAATTGAATTGGGGAAAAAAATAGAGTGGCAATTTTTCGAAAACGAAATATCTAATTTTATAATGCATGAGATTAAATCCAGAAGTGAACAGAGATACCTTTATTGGTTATTATTAAACCATCATCCGGAGTTAAAACATATATTGGTAAATGCAGGGGGTGCTGGTAAAGCAGATAAATTACCAATTATATTAAGCGAATATTTATCAGACATGCTTAGGGAACCAGCTACTATGGATGCTAAGCTTTATTCTACGACTAAAGTAACTAATACTACTATGGAAAAAGTAACTCATCACATGCTTTTAAGTGATTCCAAAACAACTAGAGTAATAATTTTTACAACAACAAACGATGTGACTTGTTGGGAAGATGTTTTTTCAGCTAAAAGAAAATACGGATATTTCAAACTGCTAATTTTGACTGCAAGGATTCTGTCTGAAATATCAGTTCATCTTGAGTTTCATACTGAACTTATTGAGAAAATGCAATCTCGTATACCCCATTCAAAAACAAGTGGTTGAGTCTGGGAGTAGGAGACCTCCCACGCATAAAATTCAATGCAAACACAAAAAGAGCTAGGACTTCCGAGTGAAGTTCTAGCTCTTTGGTTTATGTTAAATCTATCAAATATTGTCCCGCCGTGGTACGCATTGTAAAGAGGCATGGCGGGTTCTGTTAATAGCAGTTTATAGTGAATCTACGAGAAGTTCAATCAATCCATATTTGCATTGATTGGCTCTTCCTTGGAAAGAAGATAAATCAGATACTGATTAAATATAACCAAGCTCTTTTAGACTGGAATACTTATTGTCTCCAATGACAATGTGATCAAGCACTTCGATTCCAAGTAGTTTTCCACTATCAACAAGGCGCCTCGTCATTTCTCTATCTTCTTTAGACGGTGAAGGATCGCCGCTAGGATGATTATGAACTACAACGACTGCCGCAGCACTTTTCCGAATAAGCACCTTAAACAGCTCTCTTGGATGAACGATTGTAGCATTTAAGGAACCCACCGAAATGTCTGTTATATCTAAAACATGATTTTTCGTATTCAAGGCAATGGCTCTGAAAACTTCTTTGTCGAGAAACTTCATTTCATTCATCACAAGTTTGGCTACATCTTCTGGACTCTGAATGAGCGTTCGTTTTTGACTTGTCGCAGAGTTTACTCTACATGCAAGCTCAATGGTAGCTTCAAGTCTAGCCAGTTCAAGAGGCGTTAGCTTTGGCAGTGGTAAATATGTTTCTGCCTGTCTTGCGTCATATCTACCACGATCTTCTAAGAACACAGCTTGCGTCAAGCTTCTTAAACCGTCAGCATTGTTTAATAGTTGATCAGCTCTGCTAACTCTGTCACCGTTTCTTTTATCTAGAAGCACTGCGATTAACTCCCGATTCGAAAGGTTTTTAATGCCTTCTTGGTTAAGCTTTTTTACTGGATCTGAATAAGAAGGCAAAACTTGCAGTTCTTCTTGTAGAGTTGTCAGTTGCTTATCTTTCATATAGGTTCCCCTACCATAAAAAAGCAGGGGAGGGGGCTTTGTATGCCCCCTCCTACTTTAACAATGGAGGGGACACCCCCTTTCACTTTAAAATTTTAGTGCAACCTTAGCCAGCTTGGGCTACATTTTCAATCTGCTGTATCATGTAGGCTATCTCTTGGGCTTTTTCATTTTGAAGACCCTGCCAAGCGACGGCCGACATGAGAGCATCCCAGAAAGTTTCATCATATTTACCTGATTCAGAGCACCTATAGGCTACTCTGACATTCTCAAGTGCTTCTTGTGGTGCCTCGGCACCCTTTAAGAAAACACCGAAGTCTTTCACAAGCGAAGAAACTGTAGGCTGTTCTGGTACAGCTTTTTCATCTTCAGCTAGAATCTCTACTGTCTCTTTCACCGTATTCACGGTAGATTCTAGCCCAACTGTTTCGACTTTCTTTATAGACCATGTTGGTGGGGAAGGCTTTTCGGTGTAGCATCCTTCAAGGTCAATTTTTCTTTCTAACTTTTTAGCCGCTGTAGAGGACAAGGTAATATACTCTAGAGGATTTAGCCCTCGCTCTTGGCAACGCTCAATAACTTTTTTTACATCGAATTGCCGTTGCGCAGCTTTTTCAAACTTACCCATTGCCTGATCACCAACTAACAAAGGACCGTGCTTCTCTGTCCAGATTTTCAACACATTTTCGATCTGTTTAACCTTGCCTTGCAAGGCTAAAAGACGAGAAGCATATTTTTCGGCCATCTCTGAAGTTAATAATTCAGGACTTGTCGGTAATTCTGCCAAATCTTCTATGCTGTCCTCTACAGGGGGGTTATAATCTCCACTTGTAGCTGGACATTGTTGAGCATACCCACAGTAAGCACAAACATGACCAGGATTGCAGGTAAAACCTTCTTCACCTTTTCGTAAGGCTTTATCGATTTGTTTCACCTGTTGGTTTATCCAAAGTTCTATCTCAATGAGATTTTTTTCGCTATAGTGGTATTCGTCTTTCTCGTTTAAACGCACCCACTCATAGCGAACCAAAACATCATGAATGCCTCCAAAGCTTTTGACTACTAAGAAAGCGTAGATAGCCAATTGCTTCGTTACTGCACGATTGCGACCTGTTTTTAGATCTACGATTTTTGCTGGCATTCCAGGAAAAAGTGGCATAAACAGCGCATCCATCTGCCCCGATACTGTATGCCTACCAACAGGAATCTGTAGACGTATTTCAGGAATGACTTGGTAGTCAAAACCACCTTCGCCATACACGCTGATAAACTTTTTAGCTAAACCTGCTATCTCAATCACGTTTTCTATGTTCAAAGTATCAGGAAATTTTTTTATTTCATCTTCAGCAGCTTTTTTAAAGCCCGGGAAGTTTTTCCCTTCTTTGTACCAACGCTCAGCCACAGTATGGATTGCTGTTCCAATATCAGCGGCTGCGCTTGGTACTTTTAACCCAAGGATGTTCTCCGCAAAGAAACGTCGTGGGCAGTCTTCGAAAGTAAGCAAGCTAGTTACCCGAACATTCATATTATTCGAACGACTTCCACAAAAAGTCGTCCTTTTACACCTCCTACAAGGTATTTTAAATCCTCCCAAGTGTGGGAGCATTTTGTTTTAATCTATTGACTTAAGAGAGATTGCACTTGAACCATACGCATTCAGTACATCATCAATCCCTTTGCCGTTTTCCTTATGCCAGATCGCAGTATGGACTGATAAGCCTTTTTGATATAAAGCATTAGCAAGATTTTTACAGTGTTTGGCTACAACTTGCGCTGTCTTTCCACTGTCTTGATCATAGGCAATCACAACATGCTTTGCTTTTATGTGCTCTGCTAAGTCAGGAATCAGACGCCAATTGCCGACACCGGGAACAGACACAAAGTTTTGCTTCAATGCCAAACTGGATCGATCTGCTTTTATTTCACCTTCTGTAATCCAGAGTGTATCTGAATGAAGAAATCTAACAGTGTGAAGTAAAGCACCCGGTGAAGAACCACCTGAAAGAGCACTTCCATTTTTATCACGCAAGGATGTATACCAAGCATAAACTCGCTCACCATTAACTGCGGAAATCCGTAAGCGTAAGCCATAAATCTTTCCGTTCACATTGCGAACCGGAATTAACAAGGCATTGTGGGTTTTGCAAGCCCATTGACCATTTTTTGTCTGATAGAAACCAGGTATTCCGGTGAAAGACGAAATGCCCGTTACCTTGGTAATCTGCTTCGTCAATGCGATTCCATCTTGATAACGCATTTGTGAGTAACCAAAAGAAGCTATCTCTTCTTCTGTAAAACCTCGACGTAACAGGTTTTCTTTTTGTTGATCTCCCAAGCTAAACAGTGAGAGTAAAGCTTTGTAGACTTTATCTCTCATAACTACGGGAGCAAGTTTTGGATCTTGACGAACCTCCGGCGTTTTTAGAACCGAAAGCATGATTCTTTCAGACTTCATGCCTAAGATTTCTTTTGCTTTCTCTACAGCCTGCGGAAAGTTTAGCTGAAGAGCCATCATCAGTAACGTGAACACGTCACCACTGGCTCCACACTTTTCACATTGCCACAGATCGGCACCATCACGGGCAGCGGGGGCGTGTTCCATGAAGTGGCATGATTGCATTTTCCCATCGGACCCGTGTACTGGGCACTTCATAAACCAATGACTACCTACTTTTTTCACTGGGATTCCCAAGTGAGCACAAACTGATAAAATACGAAGACCAGCACGTATGCTGGCCTTCTCATCCATAGAGTTACGATAGGTTTTTACTAACACCTATAGCACCTCCTAGTATTCTTCTGGTAGTAACACTGTTGTAGCAGAACGATCCGCTTCGGTGATAATCCAGAATTTTTTTCCTTTGCTGTCTCGATAGGAAGAAACTAACCTTCCTGCATGCAACAAGGATTCATTGTTTAGCTCCCAATCTTCAGAGCAAATGTCACCCCAGTCACCGCTATGATGACGCAAGAGGGCGATTTGTATATCTTGAGCCTCGATAGTGTCCATGACACCAGGGGTAGCGTAAACCTGCCCCAGAGGAAACAAGACAAGCGGGAATGAAGAAACCATGTTTCTCTTCCTCCTATTGGTTCACCAATTGCTCTTTGGATAAAAAAATGCTATATTAAAAGATAGCTATTTTTCTTTGCGCAAAAGGAATTGGTGACTTTTTATACATGCTTTTTGACTAGGTTTTTCCTAGTCTTTTTTCTTTTTAAGCAGTAACAACGACAAGAGAACCATTGTTTTCTTGGCGAGCTTGAAACTCGACTTCTTGTCCTTGTTTCCAAGCAGCTACGATGGGCGCTGTTCCATCGATTCCATAGACGTTTATGTTTTGACCATTCATAGTCACGATTGAACGAGCTACTTTGCGTCCATTGTTTTCAACGGGTCCTTGCCCATTTTGAGATACTGTACCTACAAAAGTGGGTTGGCTTTGTTGTGCTTTCATTTGCGAAATCGCTCTTAATTCTTGCTCCGTTGTTGGTTGCTGCAATTGACCACCTTCAACAACATCTAACCGTGGCTTTTCTTTCTTTTCAACTTCTTCAATAGCTACATGCACTTCTTCAGCACTGGCAATGCCACTACCAAGTAGAACATAGCCTAAGAAGCCCAATGCACGACCGATAACGCTTGTTTCAGCATTTTCAAAAGGATTTGTTGAATCCACACCGCCACCACCGACACCAAGCTTTGCTGTGGCCGTGACGCTTCCATGGATTTCTGAGTCAATTGTTACTCTTGCAAGTTTTAATTGGCTATCAAACTGAACTGGATGAATTGTAAGTTTGCAGCCTTTTTCTTTATGTTCGTGTCTTGCCCAAGCTACACGTGCCTCTACGGTTAAGTAAGGCTTGCTAACGCTTAGATAAGTGCCTTTGTCACTCGACCATAACCCTAAACTTTGAGCGACTTGATCAATAAAAATTTGTTGGTTGGCCATCTTTTGATTACGCTCAATGGCAACAATACCACCGTGTAACCACTCTGGAATTGCAGCCTTTGCCGAAGCAAACTCTTCACTTTCTTTGACCTTGATTGCCCTGGCTTTTTCGATAAGCCAACCTTGTGTCTGTTGCCCTTGGCCTCTTTGCTGGTTTGCTTGCACATCCATCATCCTTTCTTTTTTTGACTAAAACAAAAACCGCTTGCATGATTGATAGTAGAAATCAATTCGCACAAAGCGGTTTTGTTTCAATCTATGGTTTTCGTCGCTCTCCGAAAAACTGGAGAACATTTTAAACAAAAAAAGCCGTTGTGAAGTGCTTTTTGGGCACACTTCGACAACGGCTTTTTGTTTACTAAATCTGGTATGTGGTAAAACCACTACCTTTTTATGCAAGGATAGAACCCCTGCATAGACATCAATACGCGATGGCACCCTCACGTTGGGTATCCCGGAAGTTTGTAGAGTACAAACCATTTCAGTCCGAGACATCTGCATCTGGAATCACTCTTTAACAAAGTGTCCCTTTGCAGTTCGCTTGAACTTTGGCTCAAACTTAAGTAGAAACTACATTTTCATTGTAGCACAATTAATAGTTATACTCAAGAAATTTTAGGGTATTACAGTAGTCTGCCTTGTATATTTTTAAGAGAAAATTATGGGATTATACGACGAAATCCGCCATAAAGGCGACACTTTAAACGAAAGCCTCAAAACCTAAAATCCGTATTCTACTAACTCCCATTCATCACTATATCCGATACTAAGATGGCAGTTGATATTGCCTTTTTTGTCTTTAAAACACTTAACAATTTTACTGTATTTACTTAGTTCTCCTTTTATCTGAGCAATTGCAGCTTTATATGCTGACTTCTTCTCAACATTTCTTCCCCAACCAACTATAATTAGCTGAGAATTATTTAGAGCTTCTTTAATGTAATGCATATTGGGTTGCTCAAATTCATCTTTTCTGTTAATAAGGATGCTTGGGTCTTTTGATCTAAAGGAAAACAAGTTAACTATTTCAACAATGCCATATCCGCTGTAAATTAAATGATTGGTTAAATTCATAACTGTCTTATCCATTATTAGCTCTGTAGCATCACTGGGATTAATACCTATAAATGTTGCCCTTGGTTTATTCTCATCCCAAATCCTAGTTAGTGAGTATCTGTATTTTTCATCATCAGAATAAACAGCTATGTTTTTGATTGTGCCTTCTTTCCTTTTCAACTTATCTCCCCCAGTACATCTCAACTTCCTGATTTCTAAAGAAGACTCACTATGGAACGAGATGTAGCGAACTTGCTCTATTGAGCGACGATAAAAAAGTAACAGCCCTATTGGTTGGACTTATTGAAAAGTACATATTAAAAAAAATTACTAGATTAATAATATAATACAACCCTTATCTAATCTAGTAATTTGAAGTTTAAGTTTACAACCAATTCTTCAAGAGAGACTGTTGTTTGGCTAGTAAAATCTTTTAAGTCTTTCCATAACGCCCATCCACTATCAACGTTGTTAATATAACATATTGGATTACCATAGTCATCATTATCTATGTAACTTAAAAATCCATATCTTTCTAACATTTCATAATGCTTTGTCATTTCAATAACGTTTATGCCTGTAACCTGTTCTATTTCATGAAGAACTACCTTTAAACCATACATATTTTCTGTTGAGCGTTTTATCATTATGCAGAAAATCTGTCTTGTTGATTTTGGTAATTTTTTTAATTTTTCTGCCCAAAAATTGACCTCTTCCGAACATTCCTTTAGCTCAGAATTACTATTTCTCCAGCCCAATGTCTTATTAATTTTTTTACAGCAACTAGATAAGGTTATATCTGATAAGGTGGTTAAATCAGTTATTGAACTTTGTAACTTTGAAGCTATATCGGAAAACTTCTTTTCGTGTGATTCCTTCATATCTTTTAATCTATTAACAGGAAATTCATCAACTTTGTCGGTAATTTTATGATGCTCGTAACACATTAACATTAGATTATCAAAGCTACGACGTTCTTCATTTGTATGCTTTTCGTTAAATCTAGGTCCTCCTGGCATCGCGGCTTCTATATGACATACTTGGCCAACAAACACGCCTCCGGAGTTAATCATTACTTTTGTGCAACCTGGATAAGCACACTGATTACCAGATTTTAAGTATAGTTCTCTGAGTACTTCAATGGTTGGGGTTAATCTTTTAGATTTTTCTTTAGCCATTTAATCATCCTCTCAAATATTGTAAATAGATTAGATATACTTTTGTGTTTAGTTCTTTATCGTCGTTGACCAAGGTTAGTGTCTCGCATTAATTGCCTGTATTAAAACTGATATTATTTATTTACCCATATTCTGCTGACTATTTAACGTCAATCCCGCTTCCCTTGACCAAGACCAAGCCAGGGCTAGATGTTGAAGATTAGTCTGTGCATAAAATTACATTCCCAATTTATCATTAAACAGAAGTTCAATTATTCCATCATCATTATCTTTTTATATGTCTCACCCTTTCCAAAATAAACATATATTGCTAAATATAATTCTGAAAAGATTATTATGTATTATTGCTCTATCGACTCATTAATAAATTTTTGAAGAAACACAAAGAAAACCGCAGTAAATACTACATTAATAATGTAACTGATGAACATTTCTGTCTGAACAATTATTTTTATGATCTCACCTTTTGGTATAATATCCCCATAAGCAGAAGAGAAATAAGTACTAACACTAAAATAGAGACAATCGAATTTATTAATTACTTCATTACTTCCTGAATAAGCCAAATAGTTATTTTTACTTAACTGAAAGTAATAATCAGTATATGCATAATATATTGATGAGTATGATGCAATAACAGTTACAACTATTAGTAAAAACGATACTATAAGTATTATAACTCTATAATTTTTGAGATAAATGTATTTATCAAGAAAATTCAAATGCAGTCCAATATGAATAGCATTTATACACAATAGGATCAGTAATGTCAACATTAGAAACAATGAAAACAAAGTGTGAACCTGATTGTCTATTTTTAAGGAAGTTGATACTCCTAGAATAGAAAAACAAAGGATTCCAAAAGTAATTAATGAAACAACCATTCTTGTTGAAAACAGATAATTAAAAAACAACCATAAAACAGTTAATCCGACACATATAATAAGTATTTTTTCATTTATAGGTATACCTGTTATTTCTAACTTATTTAATATATTTATTGAAATATATATTAAAGTAGCTAGCGTACATAGATTTGCTATCTTTTTCTGAACTTGCATATACTTTTCCAATTAAATGCCCCCACACCAGTTACTTGTTTTGAAATTTATAACATTGTTTTATTATACATACTTGCATTTAGTTTCTTAAATATAATTATAATAGCAACTTATTCCACGTAATGTCAACCATTTGTGTAATCAATAGGACTTTTTTAAACACTCCTCTTCAATGATCTTAAAAAACAAAACACAGAGAACAAACATACTCATTTGTAATATCTAACCATAATAGTTGCTTAAAAACAGCCCCACAAAAATCCCCGTACTCTCTACAAAACTAACCACCTACGACCTCCAGCATACAGATTGGAATAGTAAACAAAGTTCGTTTAAAACTATATTAGAAGTTGTGGGCACTCAACAATCCAGACTGCACCCCAGTCATTTGCGTTAAAGAGATCGTAAAGGTTTTGAATTTTTATATTGAACTACTGATTAAAGTAGCATCTATTAAGATGAGCACATTCAAGTCCAGTGGCTCTAAGAACTCTTTAGCTTCTTCCAGCATATCTTCATCTGGAGCAATAAAAAGAATCTTCTTATCCCCCGCCCAACGTAACTCAAAAGCAAGATTGTATATCTCCATAGGATAATTCCGAGCCACAACAACATAATGCTCTTCGTTATCCATCGAAAACGAAGCCGTAAAAGGATTAGCATTTCTCGTTATCCAACTACAATGCTCCCTAACTGCTTCAGGCAATCTCACATAAATCATGTTACCTGTCATAATCTTTAAGGCTTGCAGCTCAGGCACCGCAGACGTACTGTTGGCACTATAAAAAGCAACTGACAAAGGATCACCTGTCCTAAGCCAGTTTTTCTTTATCTGATTCTTTTTTGCAAGTCTTTTCAAGCGACTTTTAGCGTTTTCAAGGTTCCCTTGCCAAAATAACTGAGCAATCTGCCAAGCTGTTAGATAATGCGTAGTTTCTAGGGTTTTAATTAGCTTTTTATCTCTATCGGTAAGATCAAAAGGGGGAGGGTCAATATTGACTCTCCCCCAGCTTATAGATTCAACTCTCTGTATCATTTGCTACTCCTTTTTTGCCACAAGGCATTCTTCCCTTTTCCTAAACATTCAATTTCACCAGCATGACTCATCTTATTTAATACTCTTTGAATTGTTGGTCTGCTGATATCAGGGCAACGTTCTAAAAGGTCCGCGATTCTAAACTTACTTTCCATCGTACTGATTACTTCTCTAACGTGCTTTTCCTTCCAACCTCGCTCCTGTCGAACCGTACCGACACGCTCTTCAAAGCGTTGATATGCTTTTAGAATCATATTGAGAAAATAAGTGAGCCAAGGAATAATGTCATGTTTTCCTTCGTGCCATCCTTGAGAAGACTTTTCCAAGGTCTCATAATATGATTCTTTTGTTTCTTCGATTATTTTTTCAAGGCTTATATATTTACCAAGTTGATAGCCACTCTGATACATTAGCAAAAGTGTCAATAGACGTGCCATTCGGCCGTTTCCATCTGCAAAAGGATGAATGCTAAGAAAATCTAATACAAAAGCTCCAATAAGCAATAATTCATCGACATTGCCCACATTTTTGGCTTCCTGAAATCTCATCAGTAACTCGCCAATTGCTTCCGGTGTCCTCCAAGCTGGAACTGGAACAAATCTTATTCTTTCTTGACCACTAGGCAAAGACTCTTTAATGACATTGTCACTTGCTTTCCACCGTCCACCACTTCCCGTTGCATAGGACATTAAGTCACGATGCATTTGTAGCATTAGACTCGGAGATAAAGCCATGTAAGATGCCGAAACATGAATGGTATTAAGTACATCACGATAGCCTGCTACTTCTGCTTCAGAACGGTTCATAGGGCTTGTTTTGTCTTTTGTTAACAAAGCAAGCCTTTTTTTTGCTACTTCAATGCCTTCTAAACGGTTTGAAGACTCCACGCTTTGTATTACGGCAACCTCTTTCAGTTGCCGTAATACTTCTGGAGCTTGCTTTTCAAAAAGTGCTTCTTTGCCTTTGAATTCACGTATTTCTCCAATCAAACGGATCATGACATTGGGCCAAGCTGCATTATCTAAATAGTTATCACGAAAAGACATCATATCAAAAACCACCTCATGATATATATCATAACCACATATATGATATATATCAACAAGGTTTTGTGAACTAAAAACGCTTTCCCGTGATGTTTGCTGTTATGACGGCTCTAATCCTTTTGCTTTCAGCATTGATACCTTGTATTTGAAGAATCACTTTATCGCCTACATCGATACGAATAAACTTAGGATGATTCACTCTTGAATATACGCCTGTTTCCAATGTCACGAAAAAGCCTGATTCGGAGTTTCCCGTAACTACACCTATGTACATGCCACCGAGCTTATACTTAGAGGGCACTGTTTGCCAGGGATCAGCTAGTAACGGCTTTAAGCTAACAGTAACTTCTTTCTTTTCCTTGTCCAGCCCAGTAATTGCTACAGTGACTGTATCACCAGCTTGATACTTTTCTCGTAAGTCTTCAATATAGCCGTGGCTAGCATTTTCAGCCTTTAGAATCGTGTAAACTCCACCTAAATCAACCATACCATATTTACGACCTACTCTTCTAAAAACAGCATCACGTGTTTTTCCTACTTCTAACTCTTTCCATGTGAGGTTCGCAATTTGTTGAAGGGCTTCCTGCCTTGACGCAACAACAAGGTTTATGTCTCTATCGACTGCTTTTACCTTGAATGCGACTTGTTTCCCAAGCAAGAAACGTAGCCTCTCTTCGTTGCTTACGCCACTTGCTGATAAGGGAATAATCACTCGTACATCTGTATCAAGAAAAACAATAAGACAAGGTTGTTCTTCAATGCCTACAACCTTGCCTTTTTCATCTCTGACGGGAGCTTCTAAGTGTTCCAGTCCTGTTGCTAATCCTTGCATAACCAGGCCGTTTTGTTGCGCTCGATAAATCTCTGGCCAGATTGATTCTTGTTGTTTTCGATCTTGTTCGTAACCTTCAGGACGAAGTGATGAAACTATGTTACTCATTATAACAACCCTCCACTAGCTGATTAAATATTTTCTGTATGTTTGCATTTTGGGAAGCCTGTACAACCATAAAAATATCCATTTCGACCTTTTCTCTGCTCCAATAAACGACTGCAACTAGGGCAAATTCTTTTCTTATCCTCCTTAGGCTTAGATTGCTCTGCTTTCTGTTCTGTTACTTTCGTGTTTTGTTCCGGTGAAGATGAAAGTGGCTTCGCTTCTGGTACATTCCCCTTCTCAAGTGCCTCTTTCTTAATGACGCTTTCAAGTACTTTACTTGTCACGATTTTTGGTTGCTGGTCGACTAGATCACTATCCTCTTTCTTTTGCTCCTTTCTTTTTGTCTCTTTTTTGGCATTCTCCGAAAGCTCTTTTTCATCAGCTACAAAGATAATCTCAAAACTTTTTTCTTCACCTCCTTTTGCTACTACTGGTTCAGGAATCTCTTGGGCTTTTTCTTTGACTACTTCCGTAGTTGGCGTTAAACCCATGCACTCAACGGCAAGCCTTTCTTTCATGTGCTTTAGCTTTTTTCGTAATTTGTCTTGAAGCTTGCCAAAAAGCTTTTTTTCTAGCGTATCTTTGTCGTACTCCGAAAGGTTCTGCTCTAGTTCTTGAATCTCTCGAATCACTCTACCGGCTTGCTCGACATCATCAGGATCTTTTAGGGCTGCTTCTGCTTTTTTCTTTAGAGCAAGCCATTTTTTTATCATAGTAACTTGAGGAATAACTTTTTCGATTCGCTCCCAAAACTCATCGAGAGCAGACTTTTCCTCTTTAACGTAATCGCAGATGCCTTCCCTTGGAGGTTGCTGGCTATTTTGTTTCACAATCTTGTAGATCACATGGCGCTCTGGCAGTTCCATAATGTAGGTGTAGTCAAAGCGTGGCTTTAAGGTATCGGTTTCTCTAATGCTCTTAGGCAAAAAGGGCTTAAAGATAGCCCCGTCATAAGTCTTTTGCTCTAAGTGAATCTCTACAGAACCACATTGTGTTTCCACTTCTTTTGCATCTTCAGCCGAAAGGCCGCCAAACCAGACTTTGTTACGGCAGTTGTTCAAGAGCGTATTCTTAAAAGACCTGGTTCCAGCATCGAGCAATTGACCGTGGTCTTGTACTGCCAAAATACCAGCACAGCGATATTTTCTAGCATTGGTTAAGAACCGAATGAAGTCTGGATTGATATACAAAGGAAACTCGTCGATACACAAAACATGGGGATCTCTTGTCCATTCATCACCAGGACGACGAAATACAGCGGATTGAAAGTGCATGATCATGAACTGTCCAAAGGTGTTGCCTAGCTTCCCTAAAGGTCCCATGGCCGTATTGACAGCTAACACTCCACCGCCTTTTAGGTGATCGTCTAAGTTAATATCGCTGTTTCCGATGAGCACCCGTTGTAATAACTCATTGCCACCAATATCAGCTAACTGCTGCCGAATGCCCGTTGCAAACTGAAAGAGCTTATCTCGCATGGCACCGAATGCTTCAGAGTAGAAATAACGGACTAAATCGTCATAGCCATACTTACTTTCATAGTCTTTGACAGCTTGCTCTAAGTCTTTTGTATCTTGTAATATCCGCATGACCGAAAGAAAATCTAGTTTGTCTCCGTGAAGCCGCTTTAAGAGCAATATGGTATTACGAGCCATTGATTCTTGTACCTGGGCAAAGAAAGCTTCCTGATCGCCAAAAAGAGAGCGAAGAACCGTCCTTGTCGCTTCAGCTACAGCGTTAGCCTCTCCTTGCATGGGGTTAAATTTATGCGTGTTTGGCTTGGTCGGGTCAACATGGATACAGGGGATGCCCATCTTATTCGCCATTTCAGCTACCCAATCAGCAAGGTCGCCCGATGGCTCGATGACCGTAACACCTATCTTTTCACCGGAAGCAATACGCTTCATATCCTGATATAACATGGGCTTGATGATGCTGCTTGTTTTACCGCTACCAGTCGGGCCAACAACGAGCATATGCAAAAAGCGATCCTTGCCGTTAATTACGACTGGATCGCCCGATTCTCTGTCTTTGCATATCTCTACGTCTATGGTTTCTGAACCTGTCTTTTTCTCTGTTTTGGAGAAGAACGAAGTGATTTTTTGCCATAGACCGTTGCTATTTACTTCTGCTTTCTTTACTCTTGGATCATTTTTGGCATGAAACTGATAAAAGAATAGACCACCTATCAGAAGTAGCAAAAAAGGTATCATAGATACAGTAAAACTTATCATTCCATGAAAAAAAGTCGCTCCTTCTGTCCTTGACAGGTGTACCAAAAATGGGTGTAAAACCATACTGAGCAGGACTGTGATAAACCAAGAAAAGCTCACGATTGCACTCCAACCATAACGATTACGCTTCTGTGTGTCTCTGCTATCTTTGCTTGCCACCACATAACCAATAAGAGCTACAAGGATAAAGCTAAACGGCAACCACAAACCTCCTACCTTTAGAGACCAGATAGCAGATAAAAAGAATAACAAAAGCGATAGACTAAGCACTATTTTATCAAGCAGAACCATCACCTTCCCTCCTTGTAGTTGCGATCAAAAATGTGCCTTGAACAAAATCGTTAATGTGTATCGTATCAAAATAAGCCCTTCCTTCTTCTCTTATCAAGGCAAACTTCGGGTAAAGCTCCTGAATGTTGCCCTGAAAAGCTAAATACTTTCCGTTAGATGTTTTCAAGCGCCCTCGTATCTTTGTTCCAGTAGTAATCCCAAGATCGTGCCATAGCAAATACCTCGTGCCTCCTATTAACCGATTTCAGTGAAAATACTATCTGATGAGCAATCTTCAAAAAATCTGTTTCATCATAATCTCTTTACACTTTTTTGTAGGAATATAACAGGTTTCATTGTCGTACAATAAAATGTACGTTGTGTACGTTTTGTTAAAGCTGTATAATGGGGGGGAAAGGTTATTCGAAAAAATAGGTTAGTCCAGGAGGGGATACTCGTGCAAGGAATATTGGATTCTACAGCAGTCCGAAAAAATTGGAGCAAATTTGTTGATGATGTAGTTCATAGCAAGCCTGCCATTGTAAAACGAACTCGTGATACCTTTGCAGCTATCTCATTAGAGCACTTACACCTTATCTTGGCGCAACATCGTTTTTCTATTGTTTTTACAAAAGAAGCTGATGGCACATACAGTGGTTCGTTAAAAGAAATAGACTTAGTTGCAAACGCTGAAAGCTTAGAGTCATTAAAAGAAACATTAGCTGAAGATCTGATTGAGTATGCCGATGAGTACATGGAAAACTTTGAGCTGTACTCTCGTTCCCCTAACCGTAAAAATCATTTGCCTTATATCCTTCACGTTTTGACACAATCAGATCTAGAGCATGTTAAAGGTCTCATCGATGCCTAGTTGGAAAGAGCTAAAACGCTTTTGTGAACGTGATGGCTGGGAACTTTATAAAAATACAGACCACTATTTTTTTCGAAAAGTAATGCCTGATGGTGCTGTTAAGAGAACAAAAGTTTCTATGGGAACGGGTGAAATCAAACCTTCACTATGGCGTGAGATTCTAAAGAAACAGTTGTTAGTAAGCCAAGAATATTTTAATAAACATTGTTGAACTGATTTTATTGATGTTTTGCTCTACAAAACCATAACTAAGATAAGAAGTACTACTAATGATGGGATGACTATTAAGCTCTCTCCTACTCCACCTGTATCAAACATAGGTATTCTGAATTTCTTTCTTGTAACAGGCCACAACCAAGCTACACCTTGCGGATTAAGGCTATCAAGTACTAGATGAGAAATATAACCGGCCAGCAATAGTACATAGAGAGCCATGTTTGTTAATGGATAGATCATCGACAGCAAAAGCCATACAAGAAAGGACACCGTGACCGCCCCCACGATTGAGTGAGTTGGTCCACGGTGTCCTATTGTTATTTTTAGCAAGCTTGGGAGCAGTAATAATTTGCTCCCAAGCTTGCTGCTTGGATGATCTATATCTGGTAGTAGTGAACCTAGAGCACCTGCCATCGCGCCTATTGCAAGAATAGCATATGGTTCAACAGGAGTTCCGGCCAGTGAAGGGATAAAGATAGCAGTATCGACTTGATTCGAAAGAAAAACGCCCAGGCTTGCTCCAGCCAAGGCGTGTGTTTTCCACAGCATATGTACCTTCTTTCTTTTTTTCAAGATTCTTGACTAGTAAATGACTGTGTTTCACTTCTTTTATTTGCTTTGACAGCATATTTCTGTTGATGAGGTGAGTGCTTTGTTAAGATATATAAAGCTAAATGGGGAACTCAGTGAAAAGAAAATTGGGATATTTGATATCTTAGAAGAAGAAAAGCCTTTCTTATCAGAAACGGTTGAAATTCATCAATTGGAAGAATTGCGAAATCAATTTAAAAAAGAACTAGAACAAGAAATTTATCATTTTGAACTAAACAAGCAACGCTAATAGGGGCATAAACCAAGTCACCCCTCGATCTCTTGTTAAAATCGAGGGGTCTACTTTTAGGGCGAAAAACGTATCGATAAAGCCTGAATCGCAGCTTTCGTGTTTTCTGGATCTAAAGTACTGAAACTGCTATATACATCGGCTTCCATATATCCTGCTGAAAAAAGATTGGCGGCGAGGTGAATCATAGCCTTTTCGCTACGGCTCCACTCCTTAGAAGACTCCTGAAGCTCAACAAAGTCTATACCTTCGTCATCTATAAACTGGCTAATAAGCATCGATTTCTTGGAAGTGATCGCTGCCAACAGGTACAAAGCAGAACCATATTCGCAATCTAACTTTTTCTTACCTGTTAGCACCAAAAACATCATGTAGCGACTTTTATGCTCTTCGTTTTTCCAGTACATCTCATGCTTCCTTTTTGAAGCAATCACCATGAGCAAGCTGCCTCCAGTTCAACAACCTTGACACAACTTCTTCGCTTTCGATTTCGTTGTATCGAAAACGTAAGACTAGTTCCATAAAGTAATCCCTTGAAAAGCCCTCACCTTGCTCTACATTAAAGTCATGCTGCGGTATACCAGCTAGATCTAAAATCAAATTATCAAGCTCATTCAGCTCATCATAGCAATAGCTACCTTCGACAACGACATTAAGACGTTCTACCTTATCCGTAAGTGCTTTGCTAGTTTTAAGAAGCGATAGTAAATTGCCGACTTGTTCCATTATTAAGTCCCCTTTCGTTTTGCTTAGTACGTATGTTTTAACATTAACATAGCTCTAATTTATTAACAAACTTTGGTAAATCTCCGAAGATATTTTTTGATTATCTTATTCTTGCTATTAAAAAGGACAGTTTTCGTTTAACTCCGAAAACTGTCCAATAAAGCTTAATGTCTCTTCCCAGCTATCAAATACAATTTGGCTGACTGGGTCGATTCGCACTCGACCATTTTCAATTTTGCCGAAGAAAACCTCCGCACCATTGCCAATACGGTGTGCGGTTAAACCAAGATTGTTACCGATTCGATAAACCAACATTGGATCGCCAAGTGAGTTTTCTATGTCTAGTAGCTGTTTGAGCAATAAGGTTGACCTCCTATTAGACATTTTTTTATTTCATTTTCTTTTTACCGGAAAAAGAAGTTATCAACTAAGGAAAAGCATATTTTCGTGCATCCATTGCTATCTCACCCACGTAAACGTAATTAGATATTGAGACGCGAAAGAACCTATCTCAAAGAAGTCTTGAGATAGGTTCTTTTCAAGCTCCTGTTCAGTAACTTACGTTAGAGTCAGGCAATAAGGCTTGACTATTTCAACTTTTTTGGAAACTTTACTGAAAAGCTTGTCCCATTAGAACTTGTTTCTACTTCTATTTTTGCTTTGTGCCGTTCCGCAATACTGTAACAAACAGCCAATCCCAGACCTGTTCCATCGGCCTTACTTGTAACAAAGGGAGTCCCCATCTTGCTGTAAACCTCTGAAGGAATACCTTTTCCCTCATCGATAACAGTAAGTAGAACGTAAGATTGGTCTGAAGCAGTTCGTATTGTAAGAGTTTTTTGGGGTTCCATTGCTTCAATGCCATTTTGAGCAAAATTTAATATTAGTTGTTTCAGCTCTTCTTCGTCACCAATTATATTTGCAGAAATGTTTAAGTCTAATCTGACATCCTTCCCTTCTGTAAAAGCCTTCGCTTGGATCAATGGAAAAAGATTAGCTACCACACTGTTTAAGTTAAGTGGTACGGGATTCTTCGATCTATTTTTCGAGAGCGACAAAAATTCCGTGATTATGTGGTTCGCTCTGTCTAATTCTGAAATCATCAGTTCTAAGTGTTCTTTTTCGTTTTGATACTTTTTTACGAAAAGTTGTAAGAACCCTCTAACAGATTGCAAGGGATTCCGAATTTCATGTCCTAACCCAGCAGCGAGTTGACTAATTAAGTTTAGTCGTTCAGATTTCTTTAACTGCTCCATCATTCGCTCTTTTTCAGTTACATCTCTGCCAACAACGAAAATTCGGTTTTCTTTTTCTATAGGAATCGCATTTAACTGAAACCACTTATAAGTACCATCTTTACATAAAATACGATTTTTGTATTTGACTTTCTTTTTTGTATTTTCCGCTATGATATTCTGAACATTTTCTCGTTCTTCTGGATGAACTAAGTCTATACATCTCTTACCAATCACTTCTTCAGGTTTAAATCCAAGTATTTCTTCAATAGCAGAGTTTATCGTGATAATTTGCCAATTATAATCGTGAACTAGTAATATGTCTAAAGATAGTTCAGCAAAGTGTTCTGATTCGAATAACTTTTCTTTCGTTAAAAATGTATTCCTATTAGCTCCTTCCAAGCTAGAGTTTTGATCTTCTAGCCAGTGACTCAACAGCCAAACAACTCCAATCGTTTATTACTTTCTTGCTGAACAATCGCTGATGTTTTAAAGAGTATAACATTTCCAAAAGAAAAAACCTGTCGAAATTTGTAATTCAAAGGATTTTTTCTTAGTTTTTCAATATTTGTTTTTGTCTGTTTTGTCGAACTTTGTCCATGATCTAAATTCCGAATATATCTACTAGCAATTAGGGGTATAAGCTTATCTACTAACAACAATGAAGTTCATTAAATCTCGACAGTCTTCCTTTCAATCATCTCTTTTATAAACTCTTCTACAGTATCCAATCCCCTATTTTCCACTTCTTTCTGTAACTTCGAATACACTTCTTCCGGGATAGTAAAGCTCACTCGCCTATTTCTTTTCCATTCCCTCTCATACACGACAGGCTCTAACAAAGGTTGTGGTCTGAAGCCGACAAACCGTAGCTCGAGTTTATCTAGAACGGGTTGATCCAGCACCTCTAAGTAATCAGGATTGCAGTAGCAGACAATTAGATCATCTTCATAACCTGGTTGAACTACGTAATGATTAATTTGTCTGACATGACGAACATCGGAAATGAATAGCTCTGCAATCTTTTTACCTTCTTTCGTCGTGTAACGAAATCTTCGTTCTCCGTATTCTGCTGATGTAAGGTCTTGCTCTAGTTCTTCTTCTAAGACCTGCTTCATGCGGTCGCTTTCATGCCAAAGCAGATAAGGAACATCTTTTGCATGAATGATACTCAGCCTGTTTAGGATGGGTTGGCTGTGGGATGGAAGGCTCTTGTAATGCTTTATAGCGTTTTTCCAGACATCTGTCGTTTCGCATAGAACTGCTATGTTTTGGTGCCTTCCTTCGTCTGCTACGGTACTAACCTGGTTAAATATATTTGTTATCGCTCTTTCAGTAGAGTGTTCTGGTAGGTACCAGAGTAAGTTGGGGTCCTTTCCTCGCTTAGCGACAGCACCCGCTAGGTACAAGTTTCGCGATAAGCTGTACTGTTCTTTTAAGGTTCTAGAATCTATCCACTCAAGCTCTTGAGATAGCCCATGCTCTACCACAGCAACCAATACGTCATTAATTTTCGTTTGCAACCGAAGTTTAGATTGGTCACTTGGAGCGTTGTAGCAGGCTTGTCTTGTTTGTGGCAGTCCTTGAGATTTTTCTGCAAGGCGAATTCCTTTTTCCGTTAGTACATAGCATTTCGCTTCGATGCCTGTTCCAGCAGGATTGTCTCGGCTGCCTAATGGTGCTTTTAGGACCTTTCCGTTTATCACACCGAAAACTTTCTCGAGTTTTTTTAATCGACTGTAGCAATATTCCAAGGAACGAGGAAAGAACATGCGATAGATTTGGTTGATTGTCAATGTTCTGTTATGGTACAGCGTAACCAGTATATCTTTATCACGTTTCGTTAGGTTGCTTAGGTTGTCAGCCAAAGGTGCTGCACTCCTTTTCTGTTGGTTTCACATAGATAGTTACGTAGGCTCGCCTCGCTGTCGCGTGTCGAGCATGAAAGTAACAACTTATCCACATAATCCACAACTTTTATTTGGTTGTGGATTATTTCGTGTTTGTGTAGGAAAACTGGCGTGGTGCTTTTGTTCTTTTCGGCTTTCTGATTGTGTTGCTCGCTCCGCTGTCGCGTATCGAGCTTGGCTTAGTTCATGAAAAATGCTGGACAGGTCACCGCATAGATACGAAGAAACTACCGCTTGATAAATGAAACCGCTGCTTCTTATTAAGTCGTGACGCTCGTCCCTCTGTCGAGTGCCGAGCTTGCCCATCTATGATTTGCAATTTCCTGAACTACGCTTTTTGAGTGGGCGTGTAGCTTGTCCCGCTGTCGCGTGCCAAGCCTGAAGTAGCATGAAAAAGAGGGTCTGTAAAAGCAGTGCTTTTTACAAACCCTCACCTCTATACATCTCTGATTGCCTTTCTCTTTCGATACCTTGCTATATCTCTAGGTTGAAATTGCAACCCAATAGGACTTTATCTAAATCCAACACCTATCTTAAATTCAAGGTTGAAATTAGAAGTTTGAACGTGGCTTAGATCCTTACGCAACAAGGTTTATCAAGCTTATAAATGTTCTTTAGATTCAACTATCTTTTGATTAGCACAAAAAAGAGTAATACTTAACACCATGCAAAGTCACACCGAAATCAAGGTTGAACATGATGTATTGAATTTAGGAAAATGACAAGACTTTTAGCAGATACTCTTTATCTCTTATAATAAGAATTTCTGTCCTTGGATTCACCTTGTCTTTGAATCCTTGTACTGCAAAACTAAGGCAATCCCATGAGTCTTTTTTGACAATGCCGTTTCTGGTCAATGCGTTAATAATTATAGATGTTGCTCTGTTATCAACGTCCCAGACCCTGTTTTCAGGCATGTAATAACAAACAAAAACAAGTGCACTATCCCATGGGATTCCCATTGATGCTTCGGTGGTATAACGCGCAATCTTCACAGCACTTCCAATGTACCCGAACCAACTGTCCTTAGCTTGCTTGATAGCTTCTAGATTCAAGTTTCCCTTAGTGTCATAGAGATCTGCATATCGTCCTGGATACTCAGGAACAGTGATTTTTAGAACGTCTTTACGTAGAATGTCTAACTTACTTTCTTCATATAACACAGGAATCGCTCTATCCTGAGCTTGCATTCGGGCAAGTTCACTAGAAATACGCCCTAACTCTAACTGATATGTGCTTGTGACCCTCTTTAACTTCCCTACATACTGCTCTAACCGGTCAATTTCTTTCATTTTTTAACATATCCCCCTGTATCCAGTGGAGTACAAAATGGAGTATAAGTTGGAGTACAATTGTATCCCCACTAATTTAGTCAGGATAAAGCAAGCTGATATTTTTTCGTTAAGTATTGCTACAGTAAGTTTTTTTATGGAGTACAATCTGGAATACACATTGGAGTACAGCGATATCCCAAGCAAAATGGTTGGGATATCGCCTTTTTTATTTAACTCCCTAGTATTTCGTTGATAGAATCCATTAGAAAAGTAGCTATTTCATCTTCGTCACTCTTGTTTGCTTTCGGTGAAGCAGTTGAATTATCTTGAGCAATCTGCAGCTTCCCCTCTTCGACCCTCGCTACCAGCCTTTCTAGTAGGTGCCGAATACTTCGTAACTCTTCTAAAGCTTCATCGTTTTGTACCTGAACCGCTATTGTATCTTCATTAGAAGCATTACGATGATGATTTACAAGTGCTTCTTCAGCAAGCAAGCGAACAAAAGGACCTTTTTCACCTTTATCAAGCTTTTCTAGAGCCAGGGATAAAGGTGAATCTTCTACCACCCAAAACTGGACTTTCTGGCGATTGCGCATAATCAAACACCACCATCAAGCAGATCCTGTTTTCTTTTCGGCCAACTCCGTCATCTTGGCCACTGATAAAAAACCTCGGGCGTTCGCCATTTGTGGATCATCGGAAATTTTGGCTAATGGATGGATCGTTTTTAGATCTTCTCCGAGTTCTCTGCTGCCACCGCCAACTAGAAATACCATGCGAATTAGATCTGCTTTGCTTCCCCATGAAGCCAATACTTTATTTCGAATCTCTTTTGCTACGGCCTCTTTGATTCGCTTAATGTCTTCTCTGAAGTCTCTTTCTTGACCAGCAAAAAAGATTGTTCCTGTTTGCAGAAGGATTTCAACTTCGTTCATATCAATCTGCCCACCTGTTCTTTTGTTAAAGAGAATTTGTAGTGGGCGATAGAGGCTAGAGATTCCTATATTTATAGTTCCTGATAAATCTCTGCGAAGGGAAAGGGAAGGTGTCATTTCAAAAACTACATAATCAGTCGTCTTAAAACCAACATCTACTACAGCGATGATAGATCCACGAACAAACAATTCCGGATATCGCATCTTACCTTCAGCAGTTTGCAAAAGTGAATAGGCAGCGCCTGCTGCTTGTGGGAATATGGTTAGCCTATCAATTCGAATCTGTCTGCGTGAATCTTTGAGTGGACCACCATGGAAATACACTTCACTTTGATACCCTTTATAGGCTTCTTCAAAAGTCTTACGCTGGTCTAGGTAGTGCTCAAAGGGTAAACCTGTTACAACATGCAAACTAACGGTCTGAGAAGGAACTAGCATAGCTAAAGACGTTGACAGAAGCACCTTGGTATTATCATTGCTTATTTTATTTCTTTCCAACGTGAAGCTCGAAGACAATGATTCTTTACGTGCTAGGTCCCCTACAAAATGCTCACTGTCATTATTTTTGTCTTTTATTTGCACATGTAGCGCTTCAAGTGTTCCTGTATCCTGACCAAACAGTTCTGTCATACGATCATGGGCTGCGCCTATGATTGAAGGAAAAATAATTGTTCTTCCTTCTTGGTTAATTCCTTTGGTGTAGCCATAGCCAAGGTCAATACCAATCTTAAACATGATGAAACCCCTTTCTGAGAAAATACTTGTCCTCAATAAAAAAGGCAGCCATCCAAACGTGGAAGACTGCCTTTTTTTACATTTATAACAGGTATTTTTTATGAAAATTTTTGGAGGTACTCCCCAGTATGGCGGACCTGATTCCGAGCTAGCAGCGGCGCTTCGTTATCTGACGCAGCGTTATACCATGCCGACCAAAAAAGCGAAAGGGCTTTTGACAGACATAGGAACGGAGGAAATGGCCCACCTCGAAGTCATTGCTACGCTCATCTATAAGCTAACGAAAGATGTGCCTGCTGATAAGATGCGTGAGGCTGGCTTAGGGGCTCATTATGCTCACCATGACAATGCTCTTTTCTATACCGATGCCAACGGTGTGCCCTGGACAGCGGCTTATATTCAGTCTACGGGCGATCCGGTGACTGATCTTCATGAAGATATGGCGGCGGAGCAGAAGGCACGGACCACCTATGAGCATCTCATCGATCTGACCGATGATCCTGGCGTGAAAGATGCGCTGCGCTTCCTTCGGGAGCGGGAAGTTGTGCATTTTCAGCGCTTTGGGGAAGCTTTGAATGATGTGCAGTTCCATTTGGCTCATCGGCATGTGTTTTAGTGGATTGTGTTGATTCTGCTGTTTTGATAGATTTGGTTACGAAAAAGGTACCTGCTTTTTTGTCGAGCAGGTACCTTTTTCTATGTTTGTACAGTTGACGCCGCCAAACCATGTCACTTAGTAAAGGATACAGCGTATTTATCAATCCGCTGAATCGCTTCTAACATATCTTGAAGACGGTCTTCTGGTGTTCTCATAAAGGAATTGCCTCACTTAATACTTGCTCATCCATCTATTAGCCGCAGCGATCAATCTTTTCGTAAAAAAGACGACTTCCTCATTCGAAAGTCGTCTTTTTTTCATAATTCTTTTCTATAACAGGTAAAATGATCATAACTGTGGTTCCTTTACCCAAGCCCTCACTGTAAATCGAAATAGAACCATCCATTTTTTCTGTTAAAGCACGACTAATTGTTAAGCCAAGACCAAGACCAGGGTAGCGTCGCTTAATCGTCCCATCAACTTGTACAAATTTTTCAAATATATTCTCTTGATCTTCTTTAGAAATTCCTATTCCTGAATCTTCGATTGCAAAGCATATAAACTTTTTCTTTCGATGCGCCGCAATCGTAATCTTACCTTTGATAGTGAATTTCATCGAATTCTCTATGATGCTCTTAAAGATCTGGTAAAGACGATTGACATCAACTCGTATATGACAACTTTCTGTTAAAGGTACAACTTCAAAAGACAAAAATCTATGTTTCATTTTCGATTCGTATAATTGCTTTATATTTTGCAGAAAATCATTTACCTCTACTTCTGTACATTCTAGACAGATATTGCCTGCTTCGATTTGCGCCATCGCTAAGATCTCTTCTATAACATCCAGCAGTTCCTTTGCACTGTCGTCAATTCTTTTTAAGTATTCCTTTTTTTCTTCTTCTGTTTCACAGAAATCGCTTTTTAACATCTCCAGATAGCCCAATACGGAATTGAGAGGCGTACGCAATTCATGGGATGTATTGGCTAAGAACTCTGTTTTCATGCGGTCCAAGGAAGTAAGTTCCGTGTTGGCTTTCCGCAATTGCTCTGCATATTCTAAGAGCAATTCATTTTGTCTTTCCAATTCTATTTGTTGTAGTTTTGTATCGGTGATATCTCGAATGATACCTTCTACAGCAATAATCTGACCTTCCTCGTTTCGAATCAGGAATCTATGATAATCCATCCAGAAAATTCTTCCGTCTTGGTGAACCCAACGGAAGCAATCTCGCTCCGAAATCTTACCGTCTTGCACGACGTTTTTGGCTTTCTCTTGATCATCAGGGTGGATAACCTGAGAAATCAAAGAACTATTGTGGTAAAAATCTTCAGGTGCATACCCTGTATACTTTTTAATGACGGGACTGATGTATTGAAAGACAAAGGGATTGCGTTGAAAACGATAAATGATGTCTTGGGAATTTTTCGCAAGCAAGGTGAGTCTCTTCTCACTTTGCTTGCGAGATCTTTCGCTTTTTTGAAGAGCTTCTAGTTGCGTATTAATTTCTCTGTAGGCTGACTGCAAAGACTTGTGTTTTTCCATAAGCTCTTCGTCCATCTTTTCTATTTTGTTGGTAAAATAGCGAACTGTAAAGTAGAGCAATGCTGTTATGATCAAGCCTCGCCAGATTTCATAAGGATAATAGTAGAGGTTTTCTGCATCGACCACCTGTAAAAAAAGAAAGTCGAAAAGTATGATAGAAGTTGCTCCAATTATTGCGTAAAATGTTGCCACAATTGTTGGAAGATGGTGAATTTTTCTCTTAAGAGATTGGCGATACTCTTGATATCTCATAGATTTTCACCTCTCAACTGTTCAGCCTAATTTACAAAATGATGAAACTTCCGTCAATTGATTATTTGGTTCAGAAAACTGCAATCTAATACTAGGTAAATAATCCCGTGTCTGATTGTATGTACGTTGAAGAATCCGTAAGCAGTTGAGTTTCTGACATTGTTCTTCTAGTTCTTCTTCTAGACGTAAATGAAAGGTGTTGAAATCTTCTTTTTTCTCCAGATAGTTTGTGTAAACGTAAAGACCTTGTAAAGTAAAATATTCATTCAACAAAGAGCCTATTTTTATTAATGCTTCTTTGTCTCGGGCTAAAATTTCTAAGGAAATGTCTAACATATTCATCAGGTATAACCTCCTTCGATATCTACGTAAATCTTACGTGGTTAAAAGAACTAACACTAGCATAACATTGCTTAAATGTAAAAAATAGAAAAAAAGAGAAAAAGTCGTTTTTAGAGTAAAAAAAGTAAAAAAAGAGTAAATCCAACATGAAAATAGTAGGAAATCAGGGAAATATGTTTTTTTATTTCTTTTTCGATATTGTCCTTTGGGACGGACTCATATTCTCTCATTCTATAGAACACCTCTAATAGGCTGGCTTTTATCACCTCGTACACCACACTTGCATTCAGACGTAAGCAGTAACGACAAATGCCTATTCAATTCATCTATATCAACAGAGCGACTAAACACCTTATTTACCTTTATCTGTCTTAGATTGTCTTCTACCTCACCAAAAGGTGTAATTAACCATAGTGACGTATTTCCGATTGCTTTTTTCATTTCTTTTAGCAGATTGAGATAATCACGGGGCTCTCTCCCTAATTCTACGATAACCAAACAGTAGTTGTTGATATTTGGCAGTTTTAAGGCTGATGTTACATTATTTTTAATATCGCCTTGTAGTCCGTACTCACTCACTACAATACATAACAGATGTGCAAAAACCTTATCTTTACTCACAATTAAAGCTCGCCTATTTTTCTTGTTATCTAACATCATTGCAACCCTCCCCTTATACTGTTATTTAATTGCGATAAATTCCCAGCAGAGCAAGATGACAACATTGTTAGAAAGTTATATTAAAAAAATAGAGCAAAAGAGATCAAGAGTCTACAGACAATAGATAACAAAAAATATCTTATTCCCATTTTTTTTTCGTTTTTTGTTGTTTTTAATTGTGGGAATATTTGTAATGGTTATTGTATGAATACCTTTTTTTCCATGAGTTTCATAAAGTGTTTTTTTATATATTTGTTACTTATTGTCTGTAGAAATAATAAGGTTTTTTTAAGATAATTCTAAATAAATATTTCTTAAGCGTTTAAGGTGATAAATCATGACCAATATTTTAGATACAGTAGCTTTCAATATTCGTAATATAAGGTTGAAAAAAGGGTTTACTCAAGAACAATTGGCTGAGTTATCAGGTTTACATAGAACTTATATTGGTGCATTAGAAAGAGGTAAAAGGAATATATCACTGGTAAATTTAAAGAAAATTTGTGCAGCCTTAGAGATATCGCCGCCAAAGATTTTCCTTAAATTAAGAAAAAGGGATAAAAACAATAAGGTATCAAGAAAGTGGTATAAAAGAAAAAATGGAGCAGGAGAAAACAACCATTGTGTGAGCTCAGCAAACCATTCCGATGAAATGTTTCATATAGCTTTAAAAAATACTTCCATTATTATTGCCCACTGTGATTTAGAATTGAAATATACATGGATTTACAATTCCCATCCCGATTTTCTATATGATAGCTGTATAGGTAAAAAAGATGACGATCTTGGTATAAACGAAGGCATTCTTCAATTGATCAATTTGAAGAAAAAGGTAATCGAAACAGGTATAGGAGCCCGAGAAACGATATCATTTCCTTTATCGAATGGAATGATAGCTTATGATGTGATTGCTGAACCCTTAAAAGATAATGATAATCAAATAATAGGCGTAACTACTGTTTCGACTCCCCAAAGGCCAAAATCAAAAGAATAGCGTTGGAAAGGTAAATATAGAAAAAGCGGAAAGGCTATGTTCCTTTCCGCTGCTTTTTTCGTTTATAGCGCACGAAGTCAAGAAAAGAGTGAAAGGTGCCTGCTTTTTCGCAGGTACCCTTTTTAATACGGAATTTACTCAAGAGATATATGCAACGATTCGTCAGCACGGCTTAGTCTAAAACTGTAATGACTTTGTTCGAAAAAAGGCCTAAAAATTTACTAAGTTCACTATGATCATCTGAAATCCGCGACATGTCTTTGACCAATAACAATGTATCAGGTTGATCTTGTATCAGCTTAACGACTTCATGTAGGGCTAAGCGATCCGTCGATGCTCCCGAAGCCACTTCTTTGAATAAGGCTACCACCTCAAAGCCCTTCTTCTTAGCAAAACCTAATAATTCTTGTACTTGATCGTCAAGTTCTCCAAGATGATTCGTGTTGTTTCGAGCATAAATTATGACCTTGGGCATAGTCTCTCTCCCTTATTTGCTTTGAATATACCTTTAACTTGCCCATCTTGAATCGCTATTGATACAGAAAAGGTCTTGTATTCGTCAAAATGGTGAGGCAAATATAGTAAAATAAGATAGAATAAGAAAAGGATTGTCCTATCTAAAGATTTAAGCTACAAATATATTAAACATGAGACAGAAATCAGAGATCTTCGCAGGGCAAAGTAATCTAAGCAAATCTATTTTAATACGAAAATAGATTTTTCATCATTGGTTGTGCCCGGGCGGGCATGAGGGGTTAACACGAAAATAGCTACCCTGTGGTGGGGTCAGGCGTTATGATTTCCTTCCGAACGGACTCATCCCACGCCATGAGCGGCAGCAAGCTGCCGATGGCTGAGGTCTGAAGTCCTCTCTCCAGGAAGTCATAACGCCTGACCCAGATACATCTTGCTGATTGTGACTGAGTTTTGGCCTATTGCATTGCAAATACAATAGGTAGTTGCGGATAGAAGAAAGTTTCGCCAAGCTATTCCAACGGAAGTAACAATCAGCAAAAACCTTCTGGGACTGGGCATCACGCTTTCCGCAGCGGGACTTGGGACCTCAGCTGTCGCCAGCTTGCTGGCGGTAACAGCGTGGGACCAGTCCAGAGCGGAGGAAAGCGTGATGACCTGGCCCCCTGCAAGAAGTAACCCCAACGTGATCAGGAAAACTTGATTTTCATCGTTGGTTGTGCCCGACCGGGCATGGGGTGTTAACACGAAGAAAAAGCGAGACCTTTTTTATGGCCTCGCTTTTTGTGCATTCTTTAAAGTTTTATTCTTTACAGGGATCGCCCGATTTTTTCTGCCAGATCAAGAACGCGGCAAGAGTAACCCCATTCGTTATCGTACCAAGCTACGACTTTAATCATGTTATTGTCCGTTGACATGGTAGAAAGAGCATCTACAATGGCAGAGCGTGGATCTGTTAAGAAATCCCGAGATACGAGTGGCTCATCGCAAACACCGAGAATTCCTTTCAGCTCTCCTTCTGCAGCAGCACGAAGAGCGGCGTTGACTTCCTCTTTGTCAACTTTGCGTTCTAAATCTACAACGAGATCCACAACGGAGACGTTCGGAACAGGCACACGCATGGAAAAGCCATTAAGTTTACCTTTTAGTTCTGGTAAGACAAGTGCGACTGCTTTGGCTGCACCTGTTGTGGTAGGTATAATAGACATACCTAGGGCTCTTGCTCTTCTTAAATCCTTGTGAGGATTGTCAAGAATCCATTGATCGTTTGTAAAAGCATGTACTGTTGTCATCAAACCTTGCTGAATGCCAAAGTTCTGATGCAGTACTTTGGCCACAGGTGCCAAACAGTTGGTGGTGCATGAAGCATTCGAAATGATATGATGCTTGTCTGGATCGTAAATGGAATCATTGACACCCATGACAATAGTTGCATCTTCATTTTTTGCTGGTGCCGTAATCAATACTTTCTTCGCGCCGCCCTCTAAATGCTTGGCTGAGCCTTCGCGATTGTTGAATTTACCTGTTGACTCAATGACAATATCTACACCTAATTCTGCCCAGGGCAATTGCGCAGGATCGCGATTTGATACGATTCGAACTTCTTTTCCATTTACGATTAAGCTATTCGAAGTTGTGCGAATGTCGGCTTTAAGTACTCCGTGTACAGAATCATAGGTTAGCAAATAAGCAACTGTCTCTGGATCAGATGTAACGTTGATAGCAACAATGTCAATATCTTCTCTTTCCAGTGCCGCTCTAAAAACATTTCGACCAATGCGGCCAAAGCCATTAATACCTAGACGAGTGGACAAAAGAAATGCCTCCTTGTACCCAATTATGTGATACTTATTCTACTCAGTGAGGAAAAATCCTCCTGCATTATGAAATAAAATAAAGAATCAGTATGACATAATTGCTTGTATTTGTCATCATAATCACAAGAAGGCCTTCTTTCTCGTCCTTTTGAAAAAAGAGTCCTTTGTTATACATTTACCCTATCGTATGGCTCGCCCTGGTAGCCAAGAGAAAGAGTGACGAGGTCTAGGAATATGCCTGTATCGTTGTACACCAATGGGTAAGTTCCAAGATCGACGCAAATCTACTTTCTCGTTATTACCGATACCATCTTGATACATAAGCCAGACCATGTTGATTAAGATACGTGTTTCTTCTGTTCCATCTACTTCATATAGTTCTGTCAGGGATTCTTTAAAAACAGGTAAAAGCGCTTCTACGTCACTGTTATAGAAAGCTTCTTGTACCTTTCGGTCGAGGAAGTCCCATCGTGATAAATTTCGATAGTTTTTTGCCACTAAGGAAGCCAGCGTCAATGCAATTCGAGTGAGTTCCGGTGTTGAAATCCAGGAACCTGGTGTTCGATATTCAAAGCCATGAGACTTGGTGCGAAAATCACCAAGTGTTCCATAAAACTGCCGCCTCTGTTTGGCTCGATCTTGATTTTCTAAAAAAAGCAAAGGCAATGCTACATATTGATCGAGAGCTCGTAGCAGTTGATTATTCGCGTCAATGCCACCAAAATGGATATGCCCTCCTGTAGGATAACCGGGATAAGGTTCTGAACCAGCGACCCAAGCTATATTGGCATAGGGACAAAGCTTTATTGCTTCTCGCAAGGCCGCTCTGATCTTTTCTACAGCTTCGTTGGCAGACTGTGCTGGTTCTGGTCGCACTTCTGCTAAAGGCAAATCGTCAGAAGCACCAAAAGCCCTACGACTATCACAGCCAACGACACCTTGGCGAGGAAAAAAGCGTGAAGCAGGGACCATGCGATGGCCTGGTTGTAAGGAAAGCATAAACTCTGGATCAGACCCAATGGTGAGTTTGCTTTTTTGTTGCCACTTTTTCAACGACCCTACTATCTGATCGGCATAAGCTTGGGCTAGTTTTTTTTGTACTGTTGGAGCTGCATCGATACCTAAGATTACCGGTCCATTGGAGCGGTTCATACCAATATGGACTTTACCAAAGTCCAAGCCGAGACAGTGCAGTGCTCTTGTTGCACTGGGAAGAAGTCGATCTTTTTCCCATTCTGTTAAATTACTCACCCATTGAAAGTTCTGTTGTGAACCTTTTTTGATATCTTTTAACTGGCTGCTAAGAACGATCCTTCTTTCTGTAGCGACTACCTTGGAGTCCCAGAGGTAGATTCGGTATTCTTTGGGCCATAACGTAATAGGCCACGCCGTTCCTTCTCCACCTAAAAAGGCTCGAAAATGATTTTGATGAAGAATTGCTTCTACTTCATTGTATTGCTCTGGATGAATATGGCTGCTCTGGCTGTTATAACTTCTCAATGCCGATGAAGTTTCTATTTTCTCTTTTGGTTGCATCCAGTGAATTAGCCAATCCACGTAATGGGTCGGCTTATCTTTTCCAGAAGAAACTTTGATTCCTTTGGCTGAAAGTTTTCGAATTAGATCGGATACACTTGTATATTGATCATAGCGTATATATATGTTCATTTTCTTCCCTCCTTTGATCCTGTAGATGGCGAATATAAGCAGCTAATAGATCGTAGCTTCTTCGTTGAATCGCTCCCTCATCAAAAGAACCTGGCTTAGAGTTGATTTCTAGAATCCATAATTTTCCGCAATCTGCACAAGCTACATCTAAGGTAAGTAAGCCAAAAGGGCTTTTGTATTCTCTCTCTATGGTAGTAGCCGCTTCTTCAGCCAATTGAGCCAGCTCTTTTTTCTTGTCCTTCCAACCACGATAGCCAAACTTTCTTACCATAATTTTCTCAGGCTTAACGATTTGCCCTCCATTGGGTCGATGGGTAACCACATGACCGGGTGCGGCCAATCGAATTCCCGCTCCTACATAGGCCCACTGTCCTTGTTCGTTTTTTTGTACCAGAACGCGCAAATCATAAGGTCTGTTTCGCCATTTGTCGAGATGGATACCTTGTTGGCTCAGATAGTCACGGCGCTGTAGCAATTTACTTAACCAATATAAAAGTTTATGATCTTGTTGAAAATAAAGCTTTTTCATCTTCATTCGTTGAATTCCTATGGCTTTCCAACCATAGCGGCATCCTTCTAGTCGAAAAATCCCTCTCCCTTGACAGCTTTCTAGAGGCTTTAGATAGACTGTAGGCCAATTCTTTAACGCTTCTATAACATCTTGCGGTGTTGGCTTGATGATTGTTTCTGGAATATGCTTTGCCAGCATACTTTCGGCAAGATGACAATGTATATCAGCCTTAGAAAGATAGCGAGGGTTGAAGTACATTTTCTTATTTTTTTGCAATCGTTCTAATGCTTTTTGAACGACTTCTGTCCCTTCTCTTCTTCGTCCCATGATACGATTGTAGTATATAGGTGGTGATTTTACTTTTTTTGCTTTCCAGTTGCCCTTCTGATCGGCGTAGACAGGACACCAGCCTAGAACTGTATCACTTTTTTCCGCCTTTTGGATCGGTATGGCTACTGCGTCGATGCCCCGTCTTTTTAATGCTACGATAATATGGGCCAACATATAGGACCACCTGCCAAAGGGCTTGGTTGTTGAATTTCTACCCCAGGCTAAAATTCCTATATCTGGCGTATTCAACGTAATTATCCCCTTTCATGTTGCTTAAAAGCCATCTAAGAGTCGACCATAGAGAATGGGTCGTTGTAGTGATAGGCGTACTTGCTCTGGGTCACCTTCTTCAGTAGAAAGACGTTTTCTTGGCTTTGAATTGATTTCCAGAAGCCATATTTTACCACTTCTGTCGACCGCTAAGTCTAAGCCGAGTTCGCCAAAATTTTTTCCTGATTGTTCTTCTAAAATTTGAGGTAGTTTTAAGCCCCAACGTCTCATTTCTTTAATGATAAATGAGCGTTTTCTTTTCCTTCCTACTGTCGATGCTGCCAGCGTATTGCGAATGCCCATGGCAGTTCCACCCTGGCTTAAGTTCGAAGTAAAGCGCCCCGGTGCAGCAATACGACCAAAAGCTTTGGTAAGCTGCCAGCTTGCTTTGCTATCTTTTTGTACTAGGAGACGAATGTCAAAGGGCGCTCCTTTTACTGTAGCAAGTCGCAAACCTTGTTGTACTACATAGGTTGTTTTGTCGAGTAGTTTTTTTACTTTTATTTCAATGGCTTCTTTCGAGAGGACGGGACCGAATTGACTCTTATTGCGCCCTTGAAAGTAATAACCGCCTGTGGAGCGTACGCCGATGCGGTAGATACCAAAACCATGGGTTCCATGAATCGGCTTTAAATATACCAATCGATATTTTTGTATGAGTGACCATATCTGACTCGGTTCTTGCAGTATTAATGTTTCGGGCAAGATAATTTGTGCTTCCTCGCTACCTGATAGATGCTCATGGGTTTCCCATTTGTCAAGGTAACAGGGGTTGAATAAGGTGATTCCCATTTTTTCGAACTTTTCTTTGCCTTCTACGACATCAGGATGATTTTCCATACTTCTTTTTAGAATGCGATTGTAGATTACTTTGGGCAAAGGAAATCTTTTTCTCACCCAGGTACCTGATTGCAATATCAGGCCATCTACAGTTTTTTCTTCCCAGGAGATATCTTGAACGGCAAATACAAGAGCTACAACGCCCAAGCGACGGGCTTGTCGCTGCGTCTCTTTTAAGTGCGCTGACCAAGAATATTGTCGCCCTTTTTTTCGATTGGCTAAGATACCGACTAAAGGTCCAAGAAGCAAAGCCTTTTCTCCTGTAGAATAGCGAACCTTATAAGGTACACTCGGGGGCCAGTGCAATTTTTGTAACAATTCTTTAGAAGCAACTGATGTTGATACTGTTTTCGATGTTAAATGAACTCTTGCAACGGCCTCCTTCGTACCAGCGCGAACAGGAACGAGAGCACCTTCATGAAATCCATATCGTAGAGCTTCACGCACTGATAAGGTAATCCTTTCCATTCATTTCACCTGGCTTTTCTTTGAGATGCGAGGTACATGGCATACTCCAAGGGACGTCTTACAGCGTTTAACCTTTTTTCTTGATCACCTATTTTTTGAAAGATAATGCGTCCTGGTCTTGCATTGGCTTCTAAGAACCAAATCTTATTATCTTGATCTATGAGAAAGTCTAGGCCTAATTCCCCTAGAGTGGGATACTTCATTGTCAAATGGTCGGTAATTTTCAAGGCTACTTTTTCCATTTCCTCTTCTGAAACAGTGATGCTTTTTTCTTCTTTTAGTTCCTCCATAGAGATGGCTTTAGCACCAGTATGAATATTACAAGTAATACCATTGGCAGCGACTCTAGCTGCCATGCCCGTAATATTCCATTTTCCTGTACTATCTCTTTGCGCCAAAACACGAATATCGAAGATGCGATCCTTCCAACGTCCTGAATCAATGGCTTGCTGGATAACATATTTTTTAAGTTTGCTTGATCTTTTAAGAATTGCCATGGTTTTGTGAAGACTGGCCCAGTATCTTGCTCCTTTTTTTGCTTCTTCTATATAAAAACTTCCCTGTTTACTGTTATTGGTTATGCGAACAATACCCTCTCCTTTTGTACCGAGTACAGGCTTTAAATAGGCTGATCCCCATCGAAGGAGCAGTCTTTTAAGTTCCTTGTCTTGCCCCGCAAAAAGATAGGTCTCTGGTAAGTGAGAGGCTATATCTGGATCATTTTGTAAAAGGCCATGGACAACATATTTATCTGCGACGACAGGATTAAAGAGCGCTACACCCACCTTGTTCAGATTTCGTCTACAATAAACCGCTTCTCTCCAACCCTTTCCAAGGTTGAAATACCGATCATATACAATATCAGGAAGGGGTATTTTTTTTCTCTTCCATTTCTTTTTTGATAGATTATAATGAAAACCTGTAACCATACGCTCTTTCCAGTGAACCTGATTGGGAGAAAAAACAAAAATAGAAAGGCCTAGCTTGGCGCCTTCTTCAGCCAATTGGCGGAAAAACAATCCATTGCCTTGAAAACCTTCTGGTTTGGAGATAGCGTGAACTAATATACCAAGGATGAAAATCTTCACCCCCTTATTGGTCTAAGGTACTATATGATAGGGAGAATTAGAGGGTGAAAAAAAGACTGCACTATGGTGCAGTCTTTTTTTCCTTTTTGCCCCTTTACGAAGGCAATCTTTCTATTATGTTTTTAGTTTTTTCTCTAGCTCTGTTTGAAGTTCTAGCATTTTTTGCTGCGTTGCTTTGATTTGATCTAATAAATGAGTTAGTTCAGACTCTGGTTCTTTCGTAATTGTAAGTTCTCTTTCTGTTTTAATCTCTTGTGCTGCTTTTGCATCTTGCAAATTGTTAAGGACAACAGCAATAAATAGATTAATGACCACAAAAGTTCCAATAATGACAAAAGAGACAAAGTATGTCCAAGCCCAGGGGCTCAGTTCCATGGCGACGTACATGACATCTGTCCAGTCTTCTAAAGTTATTACACGGAAAAGTGTTAACAAAGAAAGACCGAAGGAACCCCAAAGTTCTGGATCGTGTTGATGAAAGAGGTGGTATCCGAGAATTCCGTATATGTAGAAAAGAATTCCTGATAATACAAGAATATGTCCCATGCTAGGAATGGATCGAATTAAAGTTGTTACAATTAACCGTAGCTCTGGAATGGTTGATACAAGACGTAAAATACGTAACAAGCGAACAAGACGGGCAATCATAGCAAACTGGCCAGTCATTGGAATCAACGATAAGATTATAATCGAAAAGTCAAAAAGGTTCCATCCATTGCCAAAATAGCGATTCCATTGGGGCGCAACGGCTGTTATTTTGATCAAAGCTTCGATAATGAAAAAGGCTAGGATGATTTTATGAATCCAGTAAAACCAGTTTTCAAAGTGAGATGTTAGAAAGCTTGACGTTTCCAATCCAAGAACAAGGCTGTTGAGAAGAATTAAAGCTATAATGAAGTGGTCAAAGTAAGGCATGCCAACAATGCGCTGACAAAAGGCTTTCATCTTTCGGTCACTCCCTGGTAGTTTTTATGAATAGAGGTAAATAAAAACCGCCAAGGACTATACCATTGTTGTAGATACCATCATAGGTAAGGGAAGGCACAAGAGGAGCCTTGCTTCGACTCCTCTCGTGTCTTTTTTTTGCTAGATTTCCATGATGATCGGTAATACTATCGGGCGGCGCTTCGTTTTCTGATAAAAATATTCGTTTAAAGTGTCTCTGATTAAGTTTTTCAATATAGACCACTCTGTTGTTTTTCCTGTTTTCTGGGTCAGGGCTTCACGAACACGGCTTTTTGCTTCACCTAGCAGATCGCCTGCTTCTCTGACAAAAACAAAGCCCCGTGAAACAAGATCAGGTCCAGCTAAAATCGTACCATCTTCTTTGTTGATCGTAACAACGGCAATGACAACACCATCATGAGCCAGATGGTGACGATCACGAAGGACAATATTGCCTACATCGCCAACACCGATGCCATCGACCATAATACTGCCAGACTCAACCGTTCCAGTTATCATGGCTTTTTCCATGTTAAATTCTATGCGATCGCCAATATTACAACGGATGCATCGTTCTTCTGGAATACCCATGGTTTGTGCCAACTTGGCAAATGTAGCTTGATGTCGATATTCACCATGAAAAGGAATGACAAAGCGAGGTCGTAAGAAATTGAGCATAAGCTTGATTTCTTGTTGAGCAGCATGGCCTGACACGTGAACATTGGCTACTTCTTTGTAGACAACATCGGCGCCAATGCGGAATAAGTTGTCAATCGTTCTTGATACAAGCTTTTCATTGCCTGGAATCGGCGTGGCCGAGATGATAACGGTGTCACCTTCTCGAATGGAAATCTGGCGATGATTGTTTGTTGCCATTCTGGTTAAGGCTGCCATAGGTTCTCCTTGAGAACCTGTTGTAATAATAGTGACCTGATGATCGGGCAATCTATCAACTTCTTCTAACTCTATAAGCATACCTTTTGGTACATTCAAATAACCAAGTTGTTGCGAAACATCGACAACGGTCACCATACTACGACCAACAACGGCCACTTTGCGGTTAAATTCAGCAGCTGTGTTGATCACTTGTTGAATACGGTGCACGTTAGAAGCAAAAGTAGCAATTATGATGCGGCTATCTGTTTTGGCAAAGACGGAACGAAAGGTGTCACCAACAGTGCGTTCTGAGGGTGTATAGCCAGGACGCTCAACGTTCGTGGAGTCACAAATAAAGAGCATAACACCTTCATCACCATAACGAGCTAGCTTGTTAAACTCTAATACTTTGTCGTCTACCGGTGTCTGATCGAGCTTAAAATCGCCAGAATGAACAATCAATCCAGCGGGTGTTCGAATGGCCATGCCGATACCATCGGGAATGGAATGGTTTACGCGGAAAAACTCCAACTGAAAAGGTCCTGCATTGACCACATCATCAGCTGTAATCTCATGTAATTGGGCTTCTCGTATTAAGCCATGCTCCGTTAGTTTATTCTTAACCAGACCCAATGTCAGTCTAGTTCCATAGACAGGTACTTGAATTTGTTTCAACACAAAAGGCAATGCGCCGATATGATCTTCATGGCCATGGGTTAGAAAGATACCACGGATCTTTTCAACATTTTGCACGAGATAGGTAATATCAGGAATTACAAGATCAATGCCAAGCAGTTCTTCTCCAGGAAATTTTACACCTGCATCAATGACAATGATGTCATCACCATATTCAATGACGCTCATATTCTTGCCCACTTCTCCGACACCGCCTAAAGGGATGAAAGAAACGGTGGGCTTGCCATTGCCATTCATTCTTGGACGTGCCGGCGCCTTCGCTTTTCCTCGTCTAGGGCGATACCCTGTCTTTTTAGGTGGTCCTTGCGTCCCTTTCTGCGGTTGATTGGACTCTTGAGAGTTATTCATAGCTTCTCCTTTTAAAGAAACGAGATTGTTATATTCTTCTTCTATGCTTGTAAGCACCCTTGCTCTTTTTGCTTCATATCTTTATCTTGCCCAAAACAAGGATGCAATTTTTCTAAGTTTAGATGATTTATGAACCTTTTACTCGGGGAAAAACTTATCTAACGCTTCTAGAACACCCCAGGATTGGTACTCTTTGGTTACGTAATTGGCTCGTTCATGAAGACCAGCAGGTGCATTTCCAACATATACACCTGTCCCAGCCCATTCAATCATGGATAGGTCATTTCGATTGTCTCCAATGGCCATCACAGCGCCTTGTGAAAGTCCCAACATAGAGGCAACTTGTGCAAGGGCTTGTCCTTTTGTGGCCATGGGATGTAGAACTTCTGTAAAATAATCATGGGAGTTTGTGACAAAGACTTGATCGCCAAACCTTTGAAAAATCTTATCCGTAATTCGGGCTGTTACGGAACTTTCTGTCATAAGAACAATCATTGTGGGGTGGTGATCTTGTAAAAAGCACTCTTCCATATGATCATGCAAGTTATTAACATAGGAAAAAGATAAACCCAATGCTTTTTCATACTTTTCCGTAAAAAGATGAGGCGTATCGGTGACCACTTGGTCACCGAAAAAAGAAAAACGTAAAATATCTTCCTTTTCTTTCTGCAACTCTTTGAGTATTTCCCGACCTTGACCTCGGTCCAACGTTAGATGGTGGAGCGTTCGATCATCTTTGGTATCACGAATCATAGCACCGTTACAAGCAATCAGAGGTCCTTTTAAAGCAAGTTGACGAGCGTAGGGCAGGGCAGCCGGATAAAGGCGACCCGTCGCTACAACAAAATGAATTCCTCTTGCTTGCAAATCCTCTATTCGTTCGACTAAAGAAAGAGGTATTTCCCTTTTTTCGTTCAACAAGGTTCCATCTAGATCGAGAGCTACTAGTTGGATTCTACGCATTATGCCACATCCAACTAAACGTACTAAATCGAAAGATCTTATGTCTACCATATTCTTCATAGGAAACAAACTTTTCTATAGGAAAAAGAAGTTCCCAATGGAGGCAATCTGCCTCTAAAGGCAAGAGCTGAAAAGCCACTTGCTCAATGGTCAAGTGGCCTTCTTCAATTCGCTCTTCACGACGATGGATCTCTCCAACAACACAAGTGCCTTTCCAGATCGTCCTATGCTGATCAATTTTGAGTGAGAAAGTCCCTTTTTGTCCCTGTAGCGTAGTAAGCCGATCAACCAGAGTCTTTTCTCGTGGATCTGTACTAAAATACTCACTGCCAGCTAAGATGTAACTGCCCATTCTGACTCACCTGCTATACCCTTATTCTGTCGTCGCCTTCCTTATTATAAGCTGTAATTAGGCGCTTCTTTCGTAATTGTTACATCGTGGGGATGGCTTTCCCGCAACCCAGCTGCTGTAATCCGAATAAACTTCGTTTTTGTCATTAGCTCCTCTAGATCGCGACATCCACAATAGCCCATACCAGCTCGTAAACCGCCGATCATTTGGAACAAGGTATCAGAAACAGGGCCTTTGTATGGTACGCGGCCTTCAATGCCTTCTGGAACAAGCTTTTTCTCATTTTCCTGGAAGTAGCGATCTTTTGATCCTTCTTTCATAGCGCCTAAGGATCCCATGCCTCGGTAGACTTTAAAGCTACGACCTTGGTAAATCTCGATATCGCCAGGGCTTTCTTCTGTTCCCGCTAGCAAGCTTCCAAGCATAACGACATTGGCGCCAGCAGCCAGCGCTTTGGTAATGTCACCAGAAAATTTGATGCCACCATCGGCAATAATGGGAATTCCTTTTTCCCGGGCTGCTCGAGCACTTTCGTAAACGGCCGTAATTTGAGGTACGCCAATCCCAGCGACAACACGGGTTGTGCAAATCGATCCCGGACCAATACCTACTTTGACACAATCGGCGCCTGCTTCAATCAAGTCTTTCGTACCTTCATAAGTCGCTACATTGCCTGCAATGATATCGACCTGTGGGTAGAGGCTCTTGATCTTTTCTACCATGTTCAATACGCCTCGTGAGTGACCGTGGGCTGTATCAACAACAATGGCATCTACACCCGATTGTACCAGCGCTTGTACGCGATCGAGAGTGTCGGCAGTGACGCCTACGGCAGCGCAAGCACAAAGACGTCCTCGGTCGTCTTTCGTAGAATTGGGATATTGTCGAGCTTTTTCAATATCTTTAATGGTTACCAGTCCGCGCAGATGTCCTTCGTCATCGACTAAAGGAAGTTTTTCCACTTTATGCTTTCGTAATATTTCTTTGGCTTCTTCTAAGGAGGTTCCTACAGGTGCTGTGATTAAGTTCTCTTGTGTCATCACATCATTAATCGATCTTGAAAAATCGGTCTCAAAGCGCAAATCACGGTTGGTGATAATTCCGACCAGCTTACCCGCTTTATCGGCAATGGGTACACCAGAAATATGATAGCGCTCCATAATGGCTAAGGCATCTTCAATTTTTTGTTGACGAGACAAGAATATAGGGTCTGTAATAATACCATGTTCTGAACGTTTCACCCGATCGACTTCATGAGCCTGTTGTTCAATGGTCATGTTCTTATGAATTACACCAATGCCACCTTCGCGCGCCATGGCGATGGCCATCCTAGAGTCTGTTACTGTGTCCATACCTGCTGACATAATGGGAATATTTAATCGAATTCTACGAGTTAACTGCGTTACGACAGTCACCTCTCTAGGTAGAATCTCTGATTTGCTTGGAATAAGTAGTACGTCGTCAAAAGTAAGGCCTTCTGAAATGGTGAAACAATCGCGCAAACTCAATCTCTCCTTTCATAGAATCACAAAGCTACGGCAAACATATTATCCCTGATTGTAGCACAATTTTGCTATAAGGAGCAAGAAAAACCGGAAGCACCCTGTAGAAAGGTACTTCCGTCTACTCAGTCCGCTCCATATGCTCACGAACGACATAAGAAGGTGCAGAAGCAAGGAAGCGATCAATTAAAAATACAATCACCGTTAGATCATCGATATGTCCAAAAAAAGGCACTACATCAGGCACCACATCAAGAGGCCACAGAAAATAGGCAGCTCCTAAGCCTAGTAACAGCACTTTATTAAGAACGGGTACTCTTCCATCTCGCAACAATGCCATAATGAGTCGGGAAGATCGGGGTATGTTAACAAGAACACGTAAACGCTGCCACGTTGTAGCTTTGTTCATTTTTGCTTGCATAGCTCTCCCTCCCTACTATTTTCATTTTGATGGTTACTACTATTCTACCTTGTTCTCACATTGTGGAAAAGCCCCTACAAGCAAGTGCGTCGTATCATTGATACATTCAATGACGGTCTGATCATCATAAAAGGAAATAATATTAAGGGCTGTGTTGTCTTGCTTTAGTTGCCAGGCTCGATCGAGATCGAGATCGAGAATGGCGCACAGAAGGGTACGAATAGTACCTCCATGGGCTACAATGGCAATGTTTTCCCCTTTATGTTTTGCGACGACATCAAGTAAAGCTTCGTAAGCTCGGACTTGTAATAAAGCAAAGCTTTCTCCACCAGGCACAAGCAACTGTCCCGGTCGCTTTCTCCATGTTTCTATTTCCTGAGGATAGGCTTTTTCTATTTCAGGAAAAGTAAGTCCTTCCCATTGGCCAAAGTGGCATTCACGAAAGCGTTGATCGAGTTGCACTTCTTTTTGATGGGCAGAAGCTATAATCTGGGCTGTTTCTACGGCTCGACCTAGGTCGCTGGCATAGAGCACATCAATGTTCTCATGAGCCAAACGACGTAGCAATTGTTGTGCTTGATATCGTCCCTGTTCACTTAAAGCAATGTCGCTATGCCCTTGATAGCGACGATTCAAATTCCATTCTGTCTCGCCATGGCGAATCAAGTAGACCTTTGTCATAATACGCTCTCCTCCCCTTCAATCACTTGTAACGCTTCTAGAAGTTTTGCCGTTTCTTCTATTGTGCGTACTGCAATGCGCAAGTATCTCTCTCCTAGTAAGGCAAAACTATTACAATTGCGAAGGATCATTTTTTTCTGGGCCAATTTATCGGTCCACCAAGAAGCGCTATAGCCACTCTTTTCTATATTTACAAGTAGAAAGTTGACCGTAGAAGGAAGAGGCTCAAAGCCTTTGATCTTTTGTAACCCTTCAAAAAGATAGGCCCGTTCCTGGGGCAATCTTTCTTGCGTTCTTTTCTGATAGTCTCGGTCTTGCAAAGCAGCAACGGCAGCTATCTGGGCCAGATGATTGACTGACCAAGGATCACGCTTGCTTTGTAGTTCTTCAATAAAAGAGGGTTTCCCAATCAGAAGGCCTAAACGAAGACCAGGAATGGCAAAAAATTTGGTTAAAGAATAGAGCACTCTCACATAGTTGCTCGCTACGGTCTGTTCAATGGCGCGAATTTCTTGCTCTGGTGGTAAAAAATCAACAAAAGATTCATCAATGAGCAGATGAATTCGCCTTTCTTCACAAACTTTGATGATTTCATCACGAACTCCCCGTTCCCAGGTCCATCCGACAGGGTTATGGGGTGAGCATACTATGGCTCCATCGCAGCCTGATTCTATCAGTTGAGCAATCCACTTCTTGTGGTCAAGTTGAAAGTGATCCTTTTCATTGAGATAAAAAGGATGAATCTGGGTACCCTGGGCTTTTAAAGCTCGATGGTACTGCCCAAAGGAAGGTTCACAAAGCATAACCTTTCGAAGTTGGCATTGAGCAATCCAATGATCGAGCAAGTCAACAGCGCCATTTCCTGGCAAGAGAGCAGAAGGCGTTAAGCCCAGATAGGTGCTGAGGTGTTGAAGAAGATGGCGGCAATGGGGATCGGGATAGTGAATCACTTCATCAATTCTCTCTACCATTGCTTTACGGGCTTTTAACGACAAGCCTTGCGCATTGATGTTGGCACTAAAATCTATCACTTTTTCTCCATAAGACCAGATATCGCCACCATGTTCATAAGGCCTCTTTTTAGTGTCCATAGAATAAAATATGGCTTTCTCTCCTTACGTACGAAAGTAAAAAGATTTGGACTTCTTAGTACTAGTAAAAGTCCCAACTAGTGCAGACGCCCTGCCTTCATTTCATAAAAGCAGTGACAAATGATTGGTCCATAGTACTGTTATGGAAGGTTGTAGCGGGCGCCTCCTCCAACGAGTGTGTATTCTCCAAGGTAGTTGTAGGCTGATTGTTCTGTCATGAAAGCTCGCACATTTTCTTTGATAGCTTTTTCTTCTTTTTCAATCAGTAGACCTACAATGGTTCCGCTGTGGGCAATGGATAGGCCTAGAGCACCTTGTGCTTGCGCTTTTTCGACGATAACTTCTAAGTTGGTTTTTGGTAATAAGGTCTGATTGGCTAGGGCGCTGATTGTGGCGCCCTGGCCAATTTTTTTTCTGTCGCCTTGTTCTAGTCCTTCTATGATTAAAGCAAAAGCTTGTTGAACTTTTGCTTCTTTCATCTGATTTCGTTCGAACAGTTGGGGATGGTTGTTAAAAGCAATCGTGTCAACATCGCCACCATTGTCATAAAGAAGTATGTCTATGGCTGGAATATTTTCTGTAATTGTCAGAGCTTGCGAGCCTTGACGGTGATCAAAAATGGCTATGCCTGGTAAAAACAAGCCATCAGAAGGTTCCACTGTTAAAATAACCTCGATCATTTCTTGTTGCGATATCTTTCGCTTACAAGCTCTTGCTAAAGCATATAAAAGTGCACAGAGATCGGCAGTGCTAGAAGCCAACCCTTTGCCACTTGGTAAAGGGTTTTCGAATCGAATGGCTAGATCGTACTTTCCTTCTAGATCCCAGCGAGAGAGTATTTCATAGAGGGCTTTTTCAGCTTTCCAGCGCCCTTTGAGTCCATCGATGTGGCCTCTTCCTGGTTCCATCGATATTTCTGCCGTAACCCAGCAATCAATGGGACAAGTGATATGTAGATAGCGCTTGTCAATCCACCCCTGGGCCAGCTCTCCGCAAGTCCCTGGTAGATAAGCCCGCCCTTTCAAAAGAGCACCTCCCCAAAAGGTGAATATAGAAGAGCCACGAGTAGAACAAGCCCATAGACTTCTACAGTTTCACAGATAGCGCCGTATATATCACCGGTGAGCCCGCCCAGCTTCTTCGATAGATGAGTCGCCCAGACTTGCACGAATAGAGCTGTCATGGCTAAGATAAAAATCCCTACTAAACCAGCCAGGGCCGTAAGCACAAAGGCTGTAAAGAGCGTTGTAATAAAAACAGGTGCAACAGGGCGATGGCGATGAAAAAGAGCGGCCATTCCTTCTGAGCGGGCATAGGGAAAGCGGTAGAGCGCAAAAGCAATGGACCATCGCCCTACCATGGGCAGCCACAAGAGGGTAAGCAAAAGGGGATCGAAGGTAGATCCATAAAATCCTGTCTGAAAATTCCAATTCCACAGGTCAAGAGGTAATGCGAAAGCGATCGAACCAGGCTGTACGGGTAATGATGCGAGAGCACCTAGTTTTAGGAGAAGGAGCATCATCACAGAGACAACAGCATGGGCACCCACTCTTGAGTCACGCATAATCTCTAAGATCCGTTCTGGCTTTCTCCCTGAAAAAATGCCATCAAAAGTATCCATAAATCCATCAACGGTAATAGCACCGGTGAGATAGATTTGTAAACTGAGTAAAAGAGGTATAAGAAGTGTAAGAGGTAGCAACCAAGAGAAGAAAGAAGCAGCCAGAACTAACAAAAAACCAATAATCAAGCCTACAAGAGGCAAAAAAAGCAACGACTTTCCAAAGTCTTCTTCTCTAAATTCTTTTAGATTCGGTACAGGCAAGCGAGTGAAAAAAGAAAGAGCTAGAAAAAAGCGAGTTAATAAAAGATTCACTTGATTATGTCAACGCCACAGAGACGCCTGCATCTTCAAAAGTCGCCATCTCTCGCAAGATTTTGATCGCACAGTCGACCATGGACATAACCAGGACAGCGCCGGTGGCTTCGCCAAGACGAAGGTTCATGGTAAGCATGGGTTTGATTCCTAGGTATTCGAGCATAAATTTATGACCCGGCTCTGCAGAAAGGTGGGAGCCAATCATATAAGCCCTTGATAGCGGTGCCAGTGTTCCAGCGATTAGGGCTGCTGCCGTAGCGTTAAAGCCATCAATCACAACAGGCATGCCGTATACGGCTGCGCCAATCATCAACCCGGCCATGCCCGCAATTTCTAGACCACCGACTTTTGCCAATACATCAAGACTATCGTTGCTATCTGGTTTATTGACTGCGAGCGCTTTGCGGACCGCTTCTATTTTGCGCTTGTATCTTTCATCGTTAATGCCTGTACCACGGCCGACGACTTGCTCCACCGGTACATTACCAAGAGCAGCTATGATGGCAGCAGAAGAAGTGGTATTGGCAATGCCCATATCACCGGGGGCGAGCAAGGTTATACCTTCTTTGGATAGTTGCTCTACCGTTTCTACACCGATTAGAAGCGCTTTTTCTGCTTCTTCTCTAGTCATAGCAGGACCTTGAGTCATATTTTTTGTACCATAGGCAATTTTTTTTCGTATTAAATTAGGCAGATCAGGCAAGTCCACGGCCACGCCAACGTCGACACAAATTAAAGAAGCACCTGCATGGTTGGCCATGACATTAATTCCCGCACCACCGTTCATGTAATTGAGCACCATTTGCGGTGTTACTTCCGGCGGATAAGCACTAACACCTTCAGCAGCTACACCGTGATCGCCCGCCATGATGACAACTTTTTTCTTCGTTAGCGGTGGTTTTACAGAACCGTAGATGGCGGCGACTTGCTTGCCTATATCTTCAAGCATTCCTAAGCTGCCTTGTGGTTTTGTTAAGGAGTCTAGATGAGCTTGTGTTGCTTCTATTATTTTTTGATCCAACGGTTTGATTTGTTTGATTACTTGCTCCAGTGACAAGAAAGGTGGCCTCCTTTGTTTGGTTATGAAGAAAAATAAGAGACAAACCTGTCCATAGCTGCAGGATAGGCTGAAAGATGAAAATGAACGTAAGAAGCGGTTAATCTTTTTTCTACATAGCCTACAGACCGAGAGATTGCTTTTTCTCCAGCTAGGGTCGTCTTCGCGATGGCAAAAACTGGATTTTGCAATTCTGCCTTTTGATAGGTCAAGCTAGAATAATGGAATTCATGGCCTCGCAAATTCTCTCCAGGACTTGTAAGTACATTCTCTGTAAGCGCTGTTGCTGTAACATAGCCTAGGGCTTGTCGTCTTTTTTGCATGACCGAATTCGCTGGTATAAGACCGGCAAGCTTATACCGTCTTTGACTAAGATCTTCTATCGACTGACTTAAAAACATATAACCGCCACATTCGCCATAGATGGGCAATCCTTCTTGAAAAGCCTGGCGTAAATCTTGGATAAATCTTTCATTGCTTTGTAGGGCTTCTAGATAAAGTTCCGGATAACCGCCGCCAAGATAGATTCCTTTGACATGGGCCGGGAAAGTTTCTCCGGCCACCGGTTGAAAGGGAACCCATTCTATGCCCCGGTCACTGAGATCGCGTAAGCTATCTTCATAGTAGAAGTGAAAAGCTTCATCTCTGGCAATGGCTATGGGAATTCTTTTCTGACTCCTTATCTGATTCGATGTGGTTGTAACAATCCTAGTAATGGGATTGTTTTTTTGATCCCATCTCTTTTCTTCCAACAAAAAGAAGTGGGAGCGAATCTGGTTATAGAGTCGATCTAAGTCGATTTGCTGCTCTATCACTTCAGCCAATCTATTACAATAGTCTCGCAATGCCGGTTGATCGGTGACGGCAGAGACCAAACCCAGGTGACGCTCTGGCATTGGTTCAATGCTTTTTTTCAGTAACCAGCCGTAGACAGGTATTTGACAAGTCTCTTCAATGGCTTTTTGAATCATCTGACCATGTCGCTCTGAGCCAACACGGTTGATGATTACAGCGGCAACATTCAAATCTTGTCGCAACGTAGCAAAGCCGTGGACTGTTGCAGCTACGCTTTGTGCTGCCGATGTACCATCGACTACTAAAATAATTGGAATGTTGAGGATTCGAGCAATGGAAGCAGAGCTTCCAGCTTCCCCCGGCTTTTCTCCTACGGCGCCATCATAAAGTCCCATAACGCCTTCAACGAAAGCCAGATCAGCCCCTGCAATGGCTCGATGGTAAAGCCTTTGAATGGTACTTGGATCCATAAGCCAACTGTCGAGGTTCGAACAAGGTCGACCTGTGATCCAGCGGTAAAAGGTTGGATCAATGTAGTCAGGACCGCACTTGAAACTTTGCACTTTTTTTCCACGGTTGCGAAAGGCTGTTAAAAGACCCATGGTGAGAGTCGTTTTTCCTACCCCACTATGAGTTCCAGCAATAAGGGCTGTTGCTATCATAGTAACCACTTTCCTATCCAGTATAAGCCAACAAGGGCTGGCAAGGCAAAAATAACTGTTGTCACAGCCATGATGGTAACAGCCTGGCCAATGTGACGAGCTTGTAGTGGAACGAGCGGATCGCCCATTGTTGCTCGCTGAGAAGGTACTTGCTTATAGTAGTTTAAGCCTCCGAGTTGAACGCCTAAGGCCCCAGCCACCACAGACTCAGGAATGCCACTGTTTGGACTGGGATGGGAAGCCGCGTCACGTTGCCAGGTTCGAATCATTGCTTTGATTGGGTAGCCTAGTAGGGCCGCTCCTACAATCATAGATAGCCCTGTTAGACGGGCTGGTAGATAATTGGCAATGTCATCAAGCTTTGCGGCAAAGCGACCAAACCAGAGGTAGCGTTCGCTGCGATAGCCGATCATAGAGTCTAAGGTATTGATGGCTTTGTAAGCGTAAGCGCCTGGTACACCGAGTATAAAAGCATAAAAAAGAGGGCTTGTAATGCCATCAACAGTATTTTCTGCCACTGTCTCTATGGTAGCTCGTACGATTTCACTTTCGTCAAGCTGTTCTGTATCGCGGCCTACGATATAAGAAAGCTTACGCCGTGCTTCTGCAAGATTGCCTTGTTCCAGCAAATCTTTGATCTCTAAGGCCGCTCCTGCAAGGGAACGAGCTGCCAGTGCAATGCCTAATAGTAAGGCTGCTATGAAAGTGGCCAGTAAAGTACCTAAGGCCTGGGCAATGGTGACAACAAGCGTGGTGATAAGAAAAGTCGTTATCACCACGATCAGGGAAAGCAAAGCGCCTCGCCAATAGAGGGCTTGTGGCTTTTCTTGCTTTGACTTTTGAAGATAAAGCTTTTTCTCTAGCGAAGAGATTAGTTTTCCCATGGCGACTACGGGATGGGGCAGCCATCGTGGATCTCCCAAAAAGAGATCAATCAGAAGAGCCAAGATCAAGATAAGCGGTGTTATTAAAAAAATCTTTTCCATGGGCTTTACTTGGAACTCCCTTTGTTAGCTTTCTTTCTTATGTCGTTCAATTCCGACAATGCTGTAAAGCCGCTCCATATCAAGACTCTCTCTTACGATAGCTGCCAGGCGATTATAATCTTCTTCTTGTCGTTCTTTGCTAGAAAGAGCATGGGCAAAATTCAGCGGTCCCCAGCCTTTTTTTCGTCGTAAAAAGTTAATAAGCTGGTGTCGCAAGCTATCGTTATCGAAAATACCGTGTATATAGGTGCCAATAATCAGACCATCTTCTGATACAACGCCATCAAGAAGCTCCACGTTCTTTTCGCCACGTTGTAGCAGTTGACCAAAGGGTTGCTCTTTCTCTGTAAAATAACTGCGCCCCATATGAATCTCATAGCCTTCTACAGAAAGACCTTGTAAAGGTCCCAAAAAAGGTCCTTGGCCGCATAAGGTCGCTCGTACCTGGTAGGTGATTTTTTCTGCTTCCATTTGTGTTGTCATCGGGAATAAGCCAAGACCCGGTGCTTGTTGTTGCGTACTTTCTACTGCATAGGGATCGACAATCTCTTGGCCTAAAAGTTGATAGCCGCCACAGATACCCCAGAGCATTTTCCCTTGCTCCACATGATCTTTAATTTTGGCAACAAGTCCGCTTTGCTGAAGCCAGAAAGCGTCTTCAATGGTATTTTTCGTGCCGGGCAGGATAACCAGATCAGGAGTACCAAATTGTTCTGCTTCTGTTACATAACGAAGATGGGTCCCTTCTTCTAGTGTTAAAGCGTCAAAGTCGGTGAAGTTAGAAATGCGAGGCAGTCGTATGACCACGATGTCTAGTTGCTCTGCTTGTGACACTTGCGTTGATGCTTTTTCTAAAGCAACAGAGTCTTCCGCTTGAATATGTAAACCTTGAAAATAGGGAACTACACCAAGTACAGGCTTTTTCGTATACTCTTCTAAAAAATCAATGGCTGGTTGTAAAAGCGTAATGTCCCCTCGAAATTTATTAATAATAATGCCTTGAACCCGTTCTTGTTCATCGGGATCTAAAAGGGCCAGTGTTCCTACGACAGAGGCAAGAGCCCCACCGCGATCAATATCAGCCACTAACAATACAGGTGCATCGGCCATTTTGGCGACTCGCATGTTGGCGATATCTCGTGCTTTAAGATTCACTTCCGCTGGTGAGCCAGCACCTTCAATCACAATCACATCATAGTCTCGATGAAATTGATCGAGACAAGCTTGGATCGTTGATAAAGCTTTGGGTGCATAGTCTAAGTGGTAGGTACGAGCATTGAGATTTCCTACAGCTTTCCCCATTAAGATAACTTGCGAAGAAGACTGTCCTGTTGGCTTTAAGAGAACTGGGTTCATTGCAACTTGCGGTTCTAATCCCGCTGCTTCTGCTTGTACGACCTGGGCACGACCCATTTCTTTGCCATCTTTGGTTACGTAAGAGTTCAAAGCCATATTTTGCGACTTAAAAGGAACAACAGCAAGGCCGTCTTGGTAAAAAATACGACATAAAGCTGTAGCAAGCACACTTTTTCCTACATTGGAACTCGTACCTTGTAACATAACTGATCGGGCCAAGCGATTCTCTCCTTCCTGATCCATTTCTCCGTTTTTCCCCTAGCTCTTCACTTCACTATTTCACCTGAAGAGGATAACCACTAACGGTAAAGTAGACTCGATGCGCTTGTCGGGCAAAAGCTTGTTGAAGTAGCCCTGATAAATCGCGAAAAAGACGACTTAAGGGATCTATCGGTACAATCCCGAGTCCTACTTCATTGCCTACAACGAGAATTGTAGCTTTCGATTCCCGGGCTTGTAAGGCCAGTCTTTCTCCCCGCTCTAGGATCTCTCTTTCCTTTTCAGCAGACCAACTTCTTTCGTCATAGATAGGTAAAAGAAGATTGGTTAACCATAGCGTTAAGCAGTCGATTAAAATAACTTGATCTGCCTGATTCCATCTATAAAGGGCATCTTCAAGCTCTGTTGGCTCTTCTACCGTAATCCACCCTTCCGGTCTCCGTTGTTGGTGTAAGGCAACTCTTTGACTCATTTCTTGATCGTAGACTTGGGCTGTAGCAATATAAAGAACTTTTTCTTCCGAAGAAGCCACTTGACTTGCCAACTTCTCCGCAAGAGAACTCTTGCCACTTCGAGCTCCGCCTGTAATTAGCACCAATTCACTTTGACCGACTTGAATCTCCCCATATCGAGACAGGATCAACACCCCCTTGCGCTACAGTATGTGCCACCTGCACCTGCACCTGCACCTGCACCTGCACCTGCCCGGATTCTAACTTTCAGCAGGCTCTTATGCTATACTTTATCTATGAAAAAAATATTTTCTAAAGTCATCTACCGATGCCGCCAAGTGCTCTGGGCTTTAAATAGTAAAGTTACACCAGAAGAAGAAACCTGGACCGCTAGCTTATTAACCAAAGAAGAATATACCATTTTTTCTCAACTAAACCTATCGGATCAACGCCATTGCCTAGACGTCGCTTACTACTGCAAAGAAAAAGCAAAGCACCTTGAGGAGAAGCAACAAAAACTACTCGTAAAAGTATCCTTGCTCCATGACATGGGCAAAAGGCACCATCGCCTTCAACTCTGGCATCGAATTCTCTATGTTCTACTGCAAAATCACCCAAATTGGCTGAATAAAGCGAAAAAAACCTCGCTTCTACAAAAGCCTTTAGAAGTTCTAGCTTGTCATAGTTCCATCGGCGCTGAAGAAGCGAAAAAAAGAGGCTGGTCCAATGACGTAATCACGTTAATCCACCATCATCATAACCCTCACGCTACCTTGGAGCAACCTTTGGCAGAACTCCTCACTCTTTTGCAGGAAGCAGACGAAAAGTACTAGCCTCACCAGAAGTGAAGGTTACTTTTTCTTAGCGATTGAATATTTTTGTGTACCCCCCCATGCCTGGTCGGGCACAACCACTGATGAAAATAACTTTTCCTGATTACGTTGGGGTTACTTCATAGAGGGGCCAGGTCATCACGCTTTCCTGCGCTCTGGACTGGTCCCACGCTGTTACCGCCAGCAAGCTGGCGACAGCTGAGGTCCCAAGTCCCGCTGCGGAAAGCGTGATGCCCAGTCCCAGAGGATTTTTACTGATTGTGACTCCCGTTGGCATAGCTTTGCGTAACGTCCTGCTATGTTTGCACAGCTGCCTACTGTATTTGCAATAGGCCCAAACTCAGTCACAACCAGCAAAATGTACCTGGGTCAGGCGTTATGACTTCCTGGAGAGAGGACTTCAGACCTCAGCCATCGGCAGCTTGCTGCCGCTCATGGCGTGGGATGAGTCCGTTCGGAAGGAATTCATAACGCCTGACCCCACCACAGGGTAGCTATTTTCGTACTATCAACACAGCAGAACCGTCCCCCTGCGCTAGTACTAAGGCATCTGCAACAAAAGCGCATTCACAATCGCAGCCGCCGTCGTACTACCACCTTTCGTACCTTCGATAGTAATATAAGGAACATCAAGAGCCCTAAGCAATTCTTTCGATTCAGCAGCTCCCACGAAACCAACAGGCACCCCAATGACAAGAGCAGGACGGCAAAGGCCGCCTTCGATGGCTTTCATGAGCTCAAAAAGAGCTGTCGGAGCGTTGCCAATGGCTACAACGGTACCATTAAGTTGGGGCGCTAAGATTCGAAAGGCTGTCATAGCCCTTGTTTCTCCCGTTCTTTTCGCTTCTTCGACGACTTGCTCATCATGAATGGTGCAAATGATTTGGCCGCCTCGAGGTTGTAGTAACTTATAATTGATGCCACTTCGAACCATGTTAACGTCACAGTAGATCGAAGCGCCTTGGGCCAGTGCACGTATACCTGCTTGTGCTGCATTGGGAGAAAAATGAACGAGGGGCGCAATATCAACATCGCCCGTCGTGTGAACAACGCGCATAATTACTTTTTTCTCTTCTTCTGTTACCTGAAGTGGCCCCAATTGACTGGCAATGATGGCCATGCTTGTATCTTCAATCGCTTTTGGGTTGGTTATATATTCCATCATGGTAACTCCTGAATTCGATCATGAATTAATTGAGCCAACCGCTTGTCAACACCAAAAGGTCGACCTAAGTTGATTGTTACATGGGGATATTGTGGGCGTAACTCTTCTAAAAGACAAGGTATGTCTCTTTTAAGATGGATGCCGTTATTCAAAAAGAGAGGTACCACTTTCACATTGTCAACGCCTTCTTTTTCTATTAACTGCCGAATCCCTTCTTCTAAGCTTGGTTCGGCCAGTTCCATAAAAGCTACGAGGAGTGGCTCTACTCCAAATTGTTCCTTAACAAGTTCCCCGAGGGCAACAGCATTTTCATTGGCTTCTGCAGCCCGGCTCCCATGAGCAAAAAGAATAACTCCACTTTTCATCGTTCTATCTCCTTTGTCTGTCTTTGCATGGCCCACTTTATGACTTCTTCTAAGTCTCCTGTCACCTGGGGATATTCTAAAGAAGGACGCTTTAACACAATAATATCCATTTTAGAATCCAGGGCCGCCTGGATTTTTTCTATTGCGCCCCCTGGAGAGCCACTTTCTTTGGTTATAAGCCATTGGGCTCCCGTATGTACAAATAATGCTTTGTTGAGATCATAGGAAAAAGGTCCTTGCATGGCAATAATTTGCCATGGTTGTAATCCTAGATCTTGACTGTGAGCAATTTGATCTGTTTCGGGCAAAATGCGCACAAAAGGCACAAGATGACGGGACTGAAGATCAGGTACGGCCTGGGCGAGAATGCGGCTTCCTGTGGCAAGAAAGACTTTTTCTCCGGCTTTGGCTTGTTCTAAATAAGTAAGTGCTTCACTCCAAGTAGAAGCGACTCGAAGATAGGGCGACTTCGGTAAGGCTGTAGAAGGTCTTTCGTAGCGTAGATAGGGCAGGTTTCGCTTGCTAGCCAGATCGATTAGATTTTCTGAAGCTAGGCGAGCATAGGGATGGCTCAGATCCAGAAGGGCTTGAACTTGATACTTTTTCACGAATGAATCCATGGCTTCTCTTGAAAGTGCCTCTTGATGAATTTTTAAGTAGCCCTTTTGTAGGGCTGCTGAAAAAGGGTGCGTGATTAATTCAGCACCATAAGAGCTGACGACTGTGGCCACAACAGGCATTTTAGAAGCTAGAAGCTTTTGGAGTACCTTTGTCGCTTCACTGGTACCGGCAACAAGCCAAATCACAGTCGATAGCCTCGCGGTGTAATCATCCAAGATCCTTCTACGTAGGTCTGAGAATTTCCTATTATGATCGTCGTGAACATATCAATCGGATGGTCCAAGAACTGGCCCAATGTGGTTATTACTTTTTCTTCGCCTTGTCGCCCTACATTGCGCACAATACCAACTGGTGTCTGGGCTTCTTTATGTTGTAGCAAGCATTGTTGAACTTCAACGATTTGCTGAATTCTCTTTTTACTTTTGGGGTTATAAAGCGCAATCACATAATCACCGAGAGCGGCACATTCTACCCGTCGCAATATCAATTCCCAGGGTGTTAATAAATCGCTTAAGGAGATAATGGCAAAATCGTGCATCAAAGGTGCACCCAATTGAGCCGCCGCAGCTGTAGCTGCAGTAACGCCTGCAACGACTTCTACTTGTACCGATTCTGCGCCTTCCGTTCCTGTTACGAGCTCTAATACCAGACCAGCCATGCCATAGACGCCTGGATCGCCACTAGAGACAAGGGCCACCTTCTTCCCTGACAAAGCGAGCTCCACTGCTTTTTGGCATCGTTCCACTTCTTTTCGCATACCAGAAGTGAATATTTCTTTGTCTTCTGTTAGGTCGGCAATGAGCTCTACATAAGGATGATATCCTACAATGACTTCAGCACTTCCAATGACTTCTAAAGCCCTGGATGTCATTTCATCTTTTCCTGCTGGACCGAGTCCAACAATGGCCAGGGAGCCTCGGCAAGGGCTATCGTTACAGGTCCGTAGCTTCTCTTGGTTACCAGGAGACGGCTCCGTTGATGCACTAGTAAAGCCGCTGGTTCGCATAGAGCTTTCACTCCAATCGTTTGATAAACAAAGGATGATGCTGTAATTTCTTCGTGTTGGTTACAGCAATTTTCTATCTCATAAGGTTGAAATGTGTAAAAGGGTAGCTCCCGCTCCCGGGCTAGCTCTACCAAAGCAGGCTCCTCTTTCTTGATCCAACCACTTGCTATGGCAAGAAGGCAACGCTCATCAATCTCTGCTTCCACAAAAGCTTGATGTAAAGCTGCTTTCACCTTTTCTAAAGAAACGCCTCGTCGACAACCGATTCCAGCTACAATGTAGCGCGGATACAACGTGATAGTGGCAGGGCTTTTTTTTCTTGTTGATGTACATAATACCGTAAGATTGTTACCTTTATTATCTCCTAGGGCTAGCTCCCGCTTTTCTTCTTCATCCTTTATATGGCTTGTCCAGGTTTGCCAAGGAATCTGTAGTTCCGGCGCAACTTTATATTCTTTATCTAGGGGTGATAATTTGTTTTTTATATATCTTTGCCAATATTGCAAGAATTTCTCTTCCATCAACCATTGTACAGGTTGCTGTCGGAGTAAAGCGGATGAGATTTTTTTTACATTTTCCCAAGGGTCTATTCGAGCACCATAACGACGAGCAAAAAGATCGACAGCTGGCACTTCTACGACATCGGTGGCCGTTGTGATAACTGGCTTTGCATCAATCGCTTGGGCCACTTGGTGAGCCAGTTCATTGGCACCGCCCCAATGCCCTGAAAGCACTGCAATTACATGGTGACCCTTTTCGTCTAGGGCGACTACAGGTGGATCCTGTTTCTTGTTCGTCATCAAAGGCCCTAAAAAGCGAACAAGAATCGCAAGAGCACCGATGAAAAGAATCGGTCGCCCTTCCTGATAGATGCCTCCAAAGGTTGGTTGTAGCGGTTTTTTCCATCGCCTGTAACGATTTGTTTCCCCTAGGAAGTCCAGATCTTCTGGAATCCACAAGATACTTTCGGGAAAAACCGAGGCAATTCTACTGCCCAGGTTCGCTCCTCCAGGCGTTAGGGCAATGATATTCACGCCCCATCTCCTGTTCCGATTCGATAGCCATGGGTAAAAGATCCATCGTAGAGCAGAGAACGTTCATAGGGGCCTTCAAGAAAAGAGCCTACAAGGATCATCGCTGTCCGTTCGATGCCTGCCTTTTCTACTTTCTGCGCAATTGTCTCTAAAGTACCAAAAACCTTTTTTTCTTCTGGCCATGAGGCTTTGTAGACAAGGGCGATCGGACAATGCTTTTCATATCCGCCTGCGATCAATTCTTGTACGACATCTTTGATTTTATGGGTGCTTAAAAAAATACACATAGAGGCGTTGTGGCGAGCAAGCTCTCTGAGAGATTCTTTCTCTGGGACAAGGGTTCTGCCAGATAGTCGAGTGATAATTACCGTTTGCGAGACACCAGGTAAAGTAAGTTCTCGATTGAGTGAAGCAGCTGCTGCGACAAAAGAACTCACACCAGGGACAACTTCATAGGCAATATTTTTTTCATCTAAGCCATCCATTTGCTCTCGAATGGCCCCGTAGATAGAGGGATCTCCTGTGTGGAGACGAACGACTTTTTTTCCTTCCTCATGGCCTTGGATCATAATTGCAAGTACTTCTTCTAAGGTCATGGAGGCGCTGTTGTAAATGGTTGCTTCCTGCCGACAATGGCTTAGAATTTCAGGGTTCACCAGTGAACCGGCATAAATAACAAGGTCTGCCTGGGCTAATTTTTTCTGTCCTTTTAGGGTGATTAGATCGGGATCACCAGGACCGGCACCAACAAAGCTAATCAACAGGAAGGCCTCCTTTTTTCACCAGTAGCAAACTCAGGTAGTCAAGCTCTTGTCCTTGCAGCAATCTAAGATCTTTTTGAATTACTTCACCGGAGAGGCCGCATCGAGAAATGTAATAAGAAGAAGAAAGTCGTCCTTCTTCTTCTAGAATTTTATAAATTTGTTCAAAAGAAGAAGCGCCCTTCATTAAGACAAGGTTGGGAAAGCTTTTAAGATAACTGCGTAGCTTTTCAGTTTCGCCCAGGGCCGGTACGATAAGAAGAGGCTCTGTGCCTTCTGCCAGGGCTACATTGGCCGCAGAAGCGGCGGCTGCAAAAGAGGTAATCCCAGGTATACTCTCGATCTGTACAGTTTTATCAATGCTGCGTAAAGCTGCAATTAGATAGCTATAGGTAGAGTAAAGCAAACAATCGCCAATCGTGACAAAGGCACAGTTTTGTTCTTGTAGGACCTCGTAGATCTGTGCTGCACCTTCTTGCCAAGATTTCTCTAAAAGCTCTTTGTTTTGTGTCATCGGTAAGTGTAGAGAAATAACTTGACTACTTGGAGGAATTAATTCTTTGATGATAGAAAGGGCAATGCCTTCCCTTCCCCCTTTGCCTTGTGGGGTAAAGATTACTTTTACGTCTTGCAGAATTCGGTATGCTTTCCGCGTCAACAGTTCGGGATCACCAGGACCTACACCGATTCCGTACAGTTGGCCCAGTGGCATGGGCGGTCCTCCTTCGAAGCCCAGAATATTGTAACAGGATTTTGACTTTTCCAAAGATGGTACGATCCTGCTTTTTCCATTTTTTGCACTTGGACTTGTACAGCTTGAAAAGGAATCTTCGCCTTTTCAAACCAAGCTGTTGCTTCTGCTAAGGTCTCTACAGTGATGGCATTCAGGACAATACGGCCCTTCGGTTGTAGCCGTTGCCAGCACGTTGATAAAAGGCTTTGTAACTGTCCACCGGATCCACCAATAATAATAACGTTTGGTTGAGGCAATCTATCCAGCCCGGTTGGTGCTTCTGTCTCTAGTACCGTTACGTTGGATAAATCAAAATGTCGACAATTGGCTTTGATCAGTGTGCAGGCTTCGCTCTTTCTTTCAATGGCATAGACATGACCTAGGGGAGCCAGTTGTGCCGCTTCCATGGAAATGGAACCGGTACCGGATCCCACATCCCAGATTCTATCGTGCTTTTGGATAGCCGCTCTGAGGAGGGTTAATGCTCGAATATCAGACTTGGTCATTGGTATTTGCTGGCGAAGAAAAGTCTGATCGGGCAGTCCAGGGTAGAACCGCTCTTCCTCATCAAAAGGAACTTGACTCTTGTCTTGTGAAGACAAAATTTCTTCTTTTTTTCCACCTTTTACGAGCAATAATGCAGGTTGATAAGGCTTTTCATCTACTTCAGCCAGAGCTTCTATCGAGCTTTTAATGACTATTTCATCTTCATAAGCAAGATTTTTTAGTATGATAGCCTGTCGCCAACCTTCTCCCTTCTGTTGAAGGTACTGGCAGATTTTTTCCGGACTATTCTTAGGGTCCGTTACGTAGGCGATCCAGCCATCATGTTCGAGCCATAAAGATGCTTTTTCAAGAGGTCGTCCGTGTAAGCTTTGCCAACGACAATCTTGCCAGGGAAGCTTTATTCGTGCAAAAGCCAGTTGTAAAGAGCTTAATCCTGGAATGACTCGCAGGCCTTCCGCTCCTATTTCTTTTACGATCATGGGCAGAAGACTGTAAAAGCCAGGATCCCCTGATAGCAAAAGAGCTATCTTGGTTTTCCCTTTAAGTTCTTCTAAAAAGGCCATAAGACCTGGTAAATCGGCATCAATTACCTTGGAAGGCTTCTTCAAATAAGCAAATAAGGCGAGGGCTCTTTTTCCGCCTACTAGCATTTCCGCTTTTTCTGCTGCTTCAATGGCTTCTAGTGTTAAGTGTTCTCTTGTTCCTGGTCCAATTCCAATGACTGTAATGGGATGTTCCAAGAGCCTACGCTTCCTTTCTTTGCGCCGTCGCTCCAGGCCAGTGCTTGACCCTGTAAATTCGTAAATACGACCTCTACAGGGCCTTGAAAGCGTTCTGTTCCTTTCTGAGCTGCTACATTGGCAAGATGTTCTAGCAAAGTATATTCCCCGGCTTTTTCTAGTACCATCACCGCTTCTTCAGCCGTATTGGCATTGAGAAGGCGTTGTAGCAAAGGTTGTGGCAGGCCTACAATAGCGCCATGGGCAACCATAATTTCTCGGCGTCCGTCGGCAATTTTGCTGTGACTGTGAAATATGCCACCTGCCATTTTGACGAGTTTTCCAATGTGACCCCAGAGTAGAACTTGCTTGACACCTTTTTTTCTACATTGATCAAGCATGTGTCCAATAAAGTTACTGATTACAATAATAGCCTCTGCAGGTGCACCCAATTCTTCGAGCGTTCTTTGTCCCATTCTCCCTGGTGTAAGTAGTAAAGTGTGATGACCTGCCTGTAAAGCCAAATCAATCTGGCTCTCTAAGCTATGTTTGAAAGCTTCTTCTGACATGGGGTAGACAAGTCCTGTTGTACCTAAAATAGAGATGCCTCCTGTTATACCTAACTTGGGATTCAGTGTGGCTGGTGCTTTTTTTTCTCCTTCAGGTACAGTGACAACCAAGTGTACGCCTTTATCTTTCGGTAAAACCTCACTTACCGCTTCTCGAATCATCTTTTGGGGAATGGGATTGATGGCTGCTTCACCGACAGGCAAAGCCAACCCAGGCCTTGTCAGGCGACCAACACCTTGTCCACCTGTAATGTGAATACCCTTCGCTGCTACGGAAGCTTTCACCTCTATAGCCAGACCATGGGTGTTATCGGGATCATCTCCCCCATCTTTAATCACTTGACAGGTTACGCTTTCTTGATCTTGTTCCACCATTTCTGCCATCAATCGCAATCTACCGTGATAAGGCAATGGAATCTCTATGATAAATCCTGTTTCCGGAGGAAAGGGTGCATCGACTTGAAGTAAGGTTCTATATAGTATGGCTGTGGCTGCTTTTGCTGCTGCTGCCGCACAAGAGCCCGTGGTGTAGCCTTTACGCATCTTGCCCCCCCTCGCATTGTGAAAAAAGCCACACCTCCTAATAAAGAGGTATGGCTTACGTTGAGCGCCGACAAAATATTATTATTCGTCAGCTTTTGCATCATTCCTGCATATCCAGATAACTTTTCCATAGTCATTCGAAAAATCATTACGAAGTACACTATGATGGGAACGCCCTTTTCGTTGCTCTCGCCTTAGACGTCGATTCTCTTCTTCCAGCTTCGTAATGGTATTACGCCGTTCACTTTCTACTGTTTCTAACAAAACCATCAATACTCGACGGCTCGTCCGTAGCTGACTCAGGCGCGAGCGCAGGTAGACGACTTGATCCTTGAGTAGATCAATCGAATCTCCTTTGACATCTCTCATGGCTATGCCTCCTGCTTTTCTCTTATCACCAGTTTATGTCTACTGAAGAAGGAATATCCCTGTTACTTACAAAGCAATTGCTTTACCGATGCGCTGAACAGCTTCTATGATTTTTTCATCGGGCACAACAAGCGCAATGCGTACATAACCCTCACCGAGATCACCAAAAGCATTACCAGGGATCACAAGGACGCCGGCTTTTCTAATGAGTTGTTCTGCAAAGTCGTAAGAGCTGCTATAACCTGTAGGGATAGGCGCCCAGACAAACATAGACGCTTTGGGTTTATCCATTTCCCAGCCGAGTGCAGTCAGTCCGTCGACAAGCAGATCTCTTCGTTTTTGATAGACGAATGCATTCTCCTGAACCATATCTTGAGGGCCTTCTAAAGCAGCTATAGCAGCCCATTGTACTGCTTTGAAGACACCATAGTCGATATTAGACTTAATTCGATTCAACGCGTTGAGGATCTCTTTGTTCCCTACGGCCATACCGAGGCGACAGCCTGCCAAGTTGTAGGACTTCGATACAGAGTGTAATTCAATGCCTACTTCTTTGGCTCCAGGGACTTGTAGGAAGCTGACAGGTCGGTACCCATCGTAGGCTAGTTCTGAGTAGGCTACATCATGTAAGATCATGATGTCATTTTGACTTGCAAAAGCTACGGCTCTTTCGAAAAAGTCTAGTTCAGCTGTAGCTGCTAGGGGATTGCTTGGATAGTTTAAGACCATCATTTTCGCTTTTTGAGCGACCTCTCTGGGGATGGCATCAAAGTCTGGTAGATAGTGATTTTCTCGAGTAAGGGGCATGGCGTACTTTTCCCCTTCTGCCAACATGAGACCGGCTGTGTAAATGGGATAGCCGGGATCAGGTATGAGAGCAATGTCTCCTCGATTGATCAAAGCCAGGTAGATATGCCCTAGCCCATCTTGAGAACCCATTAAAGAAAGGACTTCTTCTGCAGGATCGAGTTGTACTCCAAATCTTTGAGCATACCATCGTGCTACGGCTTCTTTAAATTCAGGGAGTCCATCAGAAAGAGCATATCCATAAGCATCATCTCGAGCTAAAGCTTTCATAAGGGCTTCCCGCACATGGGGTGCTGGAGGGCGATCGGGACTACCAATGCCTAGGTTGATTACGTCTTTACCTTGCGCGGTCACTTCTTGCCGCAATCTATCCATTTGGGAAAAGACGGCTGAGGAGAGGGCTGCGATTCTTGTTGCTGTCTTCATGATGTCACCTCTACTTTTTATTAGGAAAAATCAATGTTCTGTAACTTTGCGTGATGGTAACACTTTTTTCAAAAAAGCAGTGTAGTTTTCACCGGCGATGGCTTTTACTTGTTCTTCTGAAAAACCTCTATGTAACAAAGCATCCCAGAGGCGAGGATAGTGAGCAGCGCTTTCTAAGTAAGGCACAAATTGATTAATTCCGTCAAAATCACTGCCTACACCGACATGTTTATAAGAACCTGCTACCTGACAAGCATGTTCTATATGATCGACTACCTTATTTATATCAACATTTTCACGATTCGTCGATAAGAATGGTGGATAAAAATTAATTCCCAGCATACTACTTCGTTGCTGAAGTGCTTTTATTTGTCGATCTTGTAAATTGCGAGGGTGATCACAAAGGTGACGGCAATTGCTATGTGAAACGAGTAAAGGCTTAGAAGTAGAAGCAAGTACATCCCAGAAGCCTGCTTCAGAGATATGAGCAAGATCGATGATCATGTTTTTTTCTTCCATGACTGTAATAACTTTATGTCCAAATCGACTTAAGCCACCTCTTGTTCTACTTTCGCCACAACCATCTGCGATCAGGTTACGGTGATTCCAGGTAAGCCCGATAGAGCGTACGCCGAGCCGGTAAAAGATAGAAAGCATTTCTAGAGAACCTTCTAAGGCTTCTCCGCCTTCTATGGCTAATAAGGCACCAATACGATTCGGTTGTGATTGAAGCTGTTCTATATCTTCTTGATCTTTGATGTGTGTTAGCCTGCTATGATAACGCTTCATCAGTCTGTGAAAAGTGTCAATAAGTTGTAATGTGTAACGAAGGCTGCCTACTTGTTGAAAAGATTCATCCACATAGGCAGCAAAAAATTGCAATTTTACAGAACCTGCTTCCATCGTTTCGAGGTTTATGGGTCCTCGAAATCGATCAAAGTTAAAACTGTCCCAATCTGCTTTGTGAATTCGTCCGAGGGTGTCGCAGTGGCTATCGACAACAAAGAATTTCTTCATGGGATTCCCCCTCGATAATAATAAAACCTGCTCAGTATTTATGAGCAGGTTGGGAAACTAAAGATTTATAGTTAAGTAATATAAAAACAAAATTAAGACTTTATAATCGTTAAAAACTATACTTAGCGAGGCTCAATAATAAGCTTAATCGCTGTACGTTCTTCACCATCGATAGAAATATCAGTGAAAGCTGGGATGCAGATTAGATCTACACCTCGAGGTGCTTCAAATCCTCTAGCAATTGCTACAGCTTTTACAGCTTGGTTCAGTGCACCTGCACCGATGGCTTGAATTTCTGCGCCTCCTCTTTCTCGTAAAACACCTGCTAGAGCTCCTGCTACGCGGTTTGGGCTGGATTTGGCTGATACTTTCAGAACTTCCATTAGAACGGCCTCCTTGAATGTTATAATTTTCTTCAATTTCCACTATTGTATATTTCTACAGTAACACGAAAAATCCTTTTTTTCAATCGCCAAAATTGCCATATTAAGGCTCTATGGTCAGGTTTATCCGTTCTATGTCCTTCGCTTTTCCTTTCTCACCCAAATTCGTTAAAACAGCACATAATTGCAAAGTTCCCGAGGCAGTCTCAAAGCGTACAGGCAAGGATGTCAAAAACTTTCTTAAGACTAACTCTTTCTTTACACCAATAACAGAGTCTCTAGGCCCTGTCATACCAACATCGGTGATATAGGCTGTTCCACCTGGTAAAATTCTTTCATCGGCCGTTTGAACATGGGTATGGGTTCCTACAACAACAGATGCACGCCCTGCTAAATGCCAACCAAAGGCAACTTTTTCTGAAGTGCTTCGCCGTGAAAATCAACAAAAACATAGTCTGTTTTGCCCATCAAGCTTTCTAAGATTCGACCAACACTATGAAAAGGACAATCAAGATTATCCATAAAAACACGACCACAATAGTTGATGACAGCTATTTTTTTCCCATTCGGTAAAGAAAAAACGCCCCAACCCCGACCAGGTGTTCCAATGGGGTAGTTGTTTGGACGAATGAGCCTAGGCTCACTATCAATAAAATCAAAAATTTCTTTTTTGTCCCAGGTATGGTTTCCCATGGTTATCACATTAACGCCGAGGTCAAAAAGATTGTGCACAATTTCTTTTGTTATACCATTGCCTCCAGCTGCATTTTCACCATTGGCAATCACAAAATCAATCTTTCGTTCCTTGATTAGCTTAGGCAACAGAAGTTCTATCGCTCTTCGACCTGGTTTCCCAATAATATCACCTATAAATAAAAGTCGCACACTGTAGCCTCCACTCGTATATGCTAGTAAAAGTTATTTGGACCTCAAGATAATGGAAAAAGAAAGAAAAGAAACTGTGTTTCTCTAATCACAGTTTCCCCCTAAAAAGCAGAACATTTTCTACTAGCAGTTAAAAACCATCACTCGACCTTCTTCACGAAAAGCGTAGAGCGATTGTGTTGATTCTATACCTCGTAAATCTTCTAGTAGACTGCTAATCATTTCTTCTTGCCATAATATCTCATCTTCATGCAATGTATCATTCAATTCTTTTTCTAAGAAACAAATTGATCCTACCTGTTGTTTAAGAAGCTCTACAATCAAAGCAATCTCATGAAGAGAAAGGCTTTCTACGTCACGATGTATATAAAGACTCGCTAGTGGTACATTGTTCTCATACTTTACAAATAAAACATCTGGTTGTCTGTACTCTAATTTATGGAAAGTAAGCAAAGCCTCCTGCATAAGAGAAGTACAGGCTTCCATTCTTTTGATCTCTACTTCTTCTTGTAAAAGAAAAGAAAACTTTATAATGCGCTTTAGAGGATCGTATGTTACTGTTCCAACTTCAGGATAACGAGCAAGAATTGATACAAGGAGACCGGTGGTACCTTTCATTTCTTCATTTTGTTTTGTCGTTATATTCAACAATCGTCACCTTCCTTGCTCCGTTTAGCTTTAGAAAGACTTTCTACAAAAATAATAAAAATCCTGTTACTTCGCCATTATCTTTTATAGTGCAAGTATTATCAAAAAAGGAAAGTCGATCAAAAATGAGATCGACTTTCCTTTTTGGAATCTATTTGGCATATTCTACAGCACGCGTTTCTCTTATAACAACCACTTTAATTTGTCCAGGATATTCAAGTTCTGCTTCAATACGCTTTACTATATCTCTGGCTACACGGATTGAGTCAGCATCTTCCACCTTGTCAGGCTTCACCATGATGCGGATCTCTCTGCCCGCTTGGATTGCAAATGCCTTTTCAACGCCTTCAAAAGAGTCGGCGATTTCTTCCAATTTTTGCAAACGTTTAATATATGACTCTAGTGTTTCTCTTCGAGCGCCTGGACGTGCTGCTGAAACAGCATCGGCAGCTGCAACTAAGACCGCTTCCACAGTGTAAGCTTCTTCATCACCATGATGGGCTGCAATACAATGAATCACATCACGAGACTCTCGATACTTCTTGGCCAGATCAACACCGATGCTAACGTGGTTACCTTCTACTTCATGGTCTACAGCTTTACCAATGTCATGAAGCAATCCAGCTCGTCGAGCTAAAGATACATCAGCACCAAGTTCTGCTGCCATTAAGCCTGCTAAGTGAGCCACCTCGATAGAATGCTTCAATACATTCTGTCCATAGGAGGTACGCCATTTTAGACGACCTAAAAGCTTAATCAGTTCAGGGTGCAGGCCATGTACACCTGTTTCAAAAGTAGCTTGTTCGCCTTCTTCACGAATTCTCTGTTCCACTTCTCGTTGTGCTTTTTCAACCATTTCTTCGATTCGAGCTGGGTGAATACGTCCATCAAGAATAAGCTTTTCTAAAGCCATACGAGCGACTTCTCTACGAATGGGATCAAAGCCCGATAAAATGACAGCTTCTGGTGTATCATCAATGATTAAGTCAATGCCTGTCAGTGTTTCTAAGGTACGAATGTTACGACCTTCTCGACCAATAATTCGACCTTTCATCTCATCATTAGGCAGTGCAACTACAGAAACAGTTGACTCGGCTACATGATCGGCTGCGAAGCGTTGAACCGCTAAAGATATAACTTCTCTTGCTTTTTTCTCTGCTTCTTCTTTGGCTTGACTTTCAACATTTTTGATCATCATAGCTGCTTCATGCTTCACTTCTTCTTCTACGTTAGCAAGTAAGAAAGTGCGTGCTTCTTCTGATGTCAAACCTGATAAGCGTTCTAGTTCAGCAATTTGTTGTTGCAAGGTATCAGCAAGTTCACTACGAACTTTTTCTATCTCTTCTTCGCGACGGTGCAAAGAGTCTTCTTTGCGTTCCATCATATCCATTTTGCGATCGAGAGACTCTTCTTTTTGTAACAGTCGACGCTCTAGACGTTGTAGTTCATTGCGTCGTTCGCGATTCTCTCGTTCTGCTTCTGATCGCATCTGATGAACTTCGTCTTTGGCAGCTAGTACGGCCTCCCGTTTCTTCGCTTCCGATTCTCTTACTGCATCTTCTACAATCTGGCGAGAACGTTCTTCAGCAACGCCGATTTTAGCTTCTGCAATCGACTTGCGATACATTACGCCAGCCACAAAGCCGAGAACGGCTGTTACAATGGCTACTATCCATTCCAAGAGTTCGTCACCTCCTCTGTTTTGGCTCATATCTTCGATGATCTTTGTTTAATTAAACAGAAAAAACCGAGCAGAAACTCGGTTTCGAAGAGATATCTGTCCACATTGAAATACAGCTTTAACTATCAATCGGTTAAAACCGCTGGCGCCTATGTCCTTATACTACCACACAGCCCCTTGCCTGGTTACTTATGCGACTCCACCTTGCTATAAGGGTTTTGCTGCTGAATGAAATATATAAGAAAAGCCCTACTTGTGGCTTGATACTCTACGTTGTAAGTTTCCGTCTACTGCGTTATTTTAATATTTTTCATATATCATGTCAAGTTTTCTGCTCTTGAATCAATGGCTCTTCTTTTTTTAATTCATCGAGAAGTCGATATATTAATTCTAAAGGAAAACCTTTTTGTTGTAGATGTCGACCCAGTCTGGCGCTTTTTTGATCTACTTCTTTGCGGTAGAGCTCACGAAGCTTTATATAGGCTACTTTTTTCGCTCTTTCATACTCTTCTTCAGGTGATAAACATTCTTCTAATGCTTCTTCACATAAGGCTCCTTGAATACCTTTTCTGTTCAACTCTTGTTGAATTCGCATTGAGCCATAAGAAGAACAGTCTTTGCGATATCGAGTATAAGAACGAGCAAAACGACGATCGTCAAGGTAACCGAGATCGATAAACCGTTTTATAATTTCTTCAGTATCTTCTGCTTTGGCTCCTTTTCGCCGTAGACGATCTCTTAATTCTTGTGTGCTTAAAGAACGTCTTGAAAGCCAGAAGAGAGCTTTTTTCCAGCTCTCTTCATAAGACAAATGTGTCATTGGACTGCCGGTTCACTTTCAACGGTTCCATCTACAGGATGAATCGGTTGACCTCGAATGATTCTTTCAACTTCTATGGTCAGTTCTTGATTTTTCTTTAAGAATTCTTTCGCATTCTCTCGTCCTTGACCGAGTCGTTCACCTTTATAAGAGTACCACGCACCGCTTTTGTCTATTATGTTCATTTCTACAGCTATGTCCAAGAGACTGCCTTCTCGAGAAATTCCCTCACCATACATAATGTCAAAGTCAGCTTGCTTAAAAGGTGGCGCCACTTTGTTCTTCACAACTTTTACACGAGTACGAGAACCAATCATATCAGATCCTTGCTTGATTGTTTCAACTCTGCGTACCTCTAAGCGGACTGAAGAATAGAATTTTAGAGCCCGTCCACCTGGTGTTGTTTCAGGATTGCCGAACATGACTCCCACTTTTTCGCGAATCTGGTTGATAAAGACACAGCAAGTTCTTGATTTTGATACGACACCGGTAAGCTTCCGTAAAGCTTGTGACATCAATCGAGCTTGCAATCCCACATGGGTGTCGCCCATTTCACCATCAATTTCTGCTTTTGGAACAAGCGCTGCTACAGAGTCAACCACAACAATATCGACTGCACCAGAACGAACAAGGGCTTCTGCAATTTCTAAAGCTTGCTCCCCTGTATCAGGCTGAGAGACCAACAGATTGTCTATATCAACACCAAGATTTCGAGCATAGGCAGGATCAAGGGCATGCTCTGCATCAATAAAAGCAGCCAAGCCGCCTGCTCTTTGTGCTTCTGCAATGATATGTAGGGCAACGGTCGTTTTACCAGAAGACTCAGGTCCGTAAACTTCTACAATTCGCCCTCTAGGAACACCGCCAACTCCTAAGGCCATATCGAGTGCAATAGATCCAGTCGGGATCACTTCTACGGTTAAGCGGGCCGATGCCTCTCCCAAACGCATAATCGATCCCTTGCCAAAAGCTTTCTCAATGTTGTTCAGGGCTTGTTGAAGAGCTTGTAATTTATCACCAGCCATGATCTTCCTCCTTATTTCACATAACAGACAAAGGTTATTTGCTTTGAATATACCTTTCCTGTAATAACTTGTCAATCCCTGTTTGAATCATGGCGTTTGTGTCAAAGGCTTGGCATAGCGAAATCGAAAAGAACCAGCATAGGCAGGAATTTCTACCGTATTTTGCTTAGCAATTCTGATATCGATTTTTCTTTCTTTCAAGCTATTGACGAGACCATCCGTCACTTGTAGTACATCACTAAGTTGATCAGGCGGACCAATGGCATCAATAACATAGATCTGATCTCGATCACTGCTAATGGGCGTCTTATTGATCAGAATATTTTTTCCTGATACATAGATTTCTGAGTTAGCAATGATCCGCTGGCCATTGACAGCAATGGCTTCAGCACCTGCATAGCGTAGTATATTGACCAGTTCCATCAGATCGATAATGTCTAAAGGAAAAAGTGTGGCTTGCTTTGTATCTAAGGTGACTCGAATTCCTGCACCTTCTACACTGGCATACCCTGTCAAAATTCTCAGTCGATCAATTTCTGTAGAAATACCGGTGCCTACGTAACCTTTGGCCACAGCTTCATACTTTTCAACTTCTGCTTTCAATCGACTGATCTCTTCTTCTAGTTCCATTCTCTCGCTTTCGCCTTTTTCTAACAGTTCCTCCAGCGCCTTCTGCCGCTCAATCAGTTCGGTTCGTCCCTGAGCAAGCTGCGTTGCTGTGTTAAACTGTGTCGTAAGCAAGATACCAAGGGTTAAGGCGACAATCGTAGCCGCTACTTGCCATCTTTTCCATTTCATTTTTACAGACATTTTCATTATCTTGCCACCGACTCTTGACTTAGATCGGTCATGGTTCTAGCATACCGAAATCTTATATCACTACGATAAGCCGGAATCTCTAGTTTTTCACTAGGTAGAACATCAAAGGTAATCCCATAACGTTGCCGATAATCTCGAAGCATTAACGATATGGATACCATATTAACAGAAGCCGATAAGTTCTTTGGATCTCCAACAGCTTTAATGACAAAAGGCGGTGTTATAAAGTCACGATTTACAAAAATAGTTGTTCCACCACAAAAAATTTCAGACGTACTAATTAACCTCTGATGATTAATCGCGATGGCTTCTGCTCCACCTGTCCATAAGGCGTTAACTAGCTCTCGTAAATACCAATCGTGAATATAGTAATCGTTCAAATTGTCCAAGCTAGAGAACTGAAAATCCTGTGCTAGGGGGCTATCATCAAGTGTTATGATTACACCAGGTCCTTCTAGTGCGACAAAACCAGCATCAAGACGGGTCCTTTCTAGGGTTTGTTCCAGGGCTTGTCGAGAGTCTTCGCCTTCTCGGTAGCGATTGAGTTGCGCACGAAGTTCCATGATTTGTGCACTCAAAGCATCTTTCGATTGTTCTATCTGAATCAGCTTCGATGTTAGTTCATCAACAGAGTACCCTTCTGCCGCTTTGGTTATCTCTGCCTGCGTTCGCCATTGTACCATTAATGAAAAACCAACAAAAAAGCATATGACCGTTGCGATGATGATCGCTTGTACACGCTGATTCAATTGCAAAGCCTCTCACCTCCCTGGAACTATGAGTAATTCTATTCCTTATCTTGCTTTGGCTGGTTCTACACTAATCTTACGACCTTTGATCATATTCTGATGCATCACACCGAGAACACGACCGGCTACATCTTCAGGCACTTCTACGAAGGTAAATTTATCGTAAATGTTGATAACACCAATTACATTGCCAGGAATTCCTGCTTCTTCAGCAATTGTCCTGACGATGTCTTGAGGCCTTACACCTTGTCCACGTCCAATGTTCATGAAGAGTCGAACCATACCGGGTTCTGCGCCAGTATTGCCAAATTCAGAAGCTTCTCTGGACGTTTCTTCTTTTTCTGCTTCTGGCCCTTCTACTAAAAGTTTAAAAGTGGCTGCCGCAATTTCCATTGGATCATATTCATCGGCTAACTCACTAATAATGCTTTTGTATTCACCGAAGTGACCACCTTCTAGGAGCTTAACAAGCTTACTTTTATGTGATTCTTTATGTCTTTCTACAATGTCTGCCATAGAAGGAAGATCGCGCCGCTGAATTCTTGCTTTGGTTACTCTTTCAATGAGCTTAAGTTGACGATACTCTCGATAATTAATCAACGTCATGGCGATGCCTTTCCGTCCTGCTCGCCCTGTACGACCAATGCGGTGAACGTAAGATTCTGGATCTTGTGGAATGTCGTAGTTGACAACGTGCGTAACATTTTCAACATCAATACCTCGTGCTGCTACGTCAGTCGCAACAAGAAGTTCTGCTTTGCCATCACGAAACTTTTTCATCACTCGATCGCGCTGTGCTTGTGTTAAGTCACCATGCAAACCTTCGGCAAAGAAGCCTCGAGTCTCTAAGGACGCTACGAGTTCATCGACGCCACGCTTGGTTCTACAGAAAATAATAGCAGCTCCAATTTCCTCCATGTCAAGAACCCGACAAAGAGCATCTACTTTCTGTGACTCTTTACACTCATAGTAAACTTGTTCGATCAAGGGGACTGTCAATTTGTCTCTTGAAATGGTGACAAATTCAGGATTTTTCATGTATTGACGAGCTAATTTTTGAATCGGTCCTGGCATGGTTGCTGAAAAGAGCAAGGTTTGTCTGTTTTCTGGTGTTTCATTAATGATTGCTTCAATATCATCAATAAAGCCCATGTCAAGCATTTCATCCGCTTCGTCAAGAATCACCATGCGCACATTGTTCAAGCGCAAGGTTTTTCGACTGATGTGATCGAGAATTCGACCTGGTGTGCCAATGACAACTTGTACACCATGACGCAACGCTCTAATCTGTCTTTCAATCGATTGGCCTCCATAAACAGGCAGCGATTTCAAGTTGCTCAATCGACCAATCTTACTTACTTCTTGGGCTACCTGAATGGCTAACTCTCTTGTTGGACAGAGCACAAGGGCTTGCACTCTGCTGTCAGAAGTATCCATCATTTCTGCCATTGGGATACCAAAAGTTGCAGTCTTACCAGTACCTGTCTGCGCTTGTCCAATTAGATCTTTTCCTTCTAAAATAAAAGGAATCGCTTTTGCTTGAATTGGTGATGGTTCTTCAAAGCCCATATCGGAAATCGCTTTTAAAACCTTTTTATTTAAGTTAATATCTCCGAACTTTTCTATATTTGTCTGTTCCTCTGTGCTGGAGTTTTGTTGGAATGTCAATACGATGCACCCTTTCAATCATCAATATTTCATTGTAGTTGTTACGACGACTCCTGTAGATGATATCGTAACCAGTTTAGCACGGCCGTTGCTGTTCGCTCTTTGATCGCTTTCCTGTCACCAACAAAACGAAACTCTTTCGTTTCACAATAGGCTCCATCGACAAGTGCGCCATATACCAATCCTACGGGTTTTTCTGCCGTTCCTCCATCGGGTCCAGCAATGCCTGTAACGGCCATTGCAATGGATGCACCGGATATTTTTTGTACGCCTTGCGCCATAGCCAGCGCTGTTTCTGCACTGACAGCGCCATAGGTTTGGAGAATCTTTTCTTCGACACCAAGTAGTTCTTTTTTCGCACTGTTATCATAGGCCGTAACACCTAAGAGAAAGTATGCCGAGGAACCTGCTTCATTGGTGATCTCGTGAGCAATCAATCCACCGGTACAGGATTCGGCTAGAGCTAACTTCTTGCCTCGTTGAAGCAAACATTGACCGACTACACCTGATAAAGTTTCTTGATCGAAACCATATATATAAGGATGAAGCCTCTTGACAATCTTTGCTTCTGTTACTTTTATGAGTGCTTCTGCGTCTACTTTTGTTTTGGCTCTAGCGGTTAGTCGAATATGGAGACCTCGTTGTTTGGCCAGCAAAGCAATGGTAGGATTGCTCTGTTGCAGAAGCAAATCGCGGAGTTTTTCCTCTACCACCGATTCTCCCGGTCCAACAACCTTGAGGACGCGAGAATGGAGAAGACCTGGATCAATCTCTGTCTTCATGGTTAAGTAGGGCTTAACTGTCTCTTCAAACATGGGTTCCATCTCACTAGGAGGACCTGGTAAGAGTACAAAGGTTTTTGTACCTTCTTCAAGAATCACACCAGGTGCTGTCCCTAAGTGATTGGGAATAATGATGGAGCCCTCAGGAATAAGAGCTTGTCTTTTGTTGTTATCTGGCATGATACGGTCACGACGTTGAAAAAATGATTCTATATGATGAAGAGTAGGCTCGTGAAGTTGCAAGGAACGGCCGCAAAGTTCGGCAACCACTTCTTTTGTCAAATCATCCATAGTCGGACCTAGACCACCTGTCGTAATAATTAAATCAGCACGACTCATGGCATTTTCAAGAACTTGTCGAATTCTATCGGGGTTATCGCCTACGGTTGTCTGAAAATAACAACAAATTCCCAGAGCAGCCAACCTTTCAGAGAGATAGCGAGCATTGGTATTTATACTTTGTCCTAACAGCAGCTCTGTTCCTGTAGAGACAATTTCAGCGCTTATCATCATAACACCCACTTACATCTTTTTCAATACACTATGAAGTTCTTAACCGTTGTATCATCTCATAAAATATCCATTTTCGCCAAAACCATGTCAATTCCTGCTTATTAAAATCTGAAAAGCCCTGCTCTTTATATCTAATAAAAGAGCAGGGCTTTTTCTTTCGATTTAGGCCGTCATTTGTTGTTCCATTTCTTGTCGGAACTCATCTCCTGATAAGCTTTCTCGTTCACGAAGCAAACGCGCCATTTTTTCCACAGTATCACGCTGACTTTTCAAGGCTTGTTGTAGATTTTTTTTCTCTCGATCTAAGATTTTTTGCAATTCCTGAAAACGTACTTGTTCAGGCAGTTCGGCAGCACCGCTCGGTCCAATGTCAGATAGTCCAGAAAGGACAATTTGCTGCGCCATCTGAGAAGCCATGGTCAAATCCTGACGGGCACCGTTAGAACCTTGGTTAAGAATTTCTTCCTCTGCCACAAGGCCTGCTAGAGCGACACGAATGGCACTGATCATATCAGATTTTGTTTCTAGAACTTTTTCTTCTGGCGGTACTTGACGAAGGTAGCCTAGGGCTCGTCCACGTGGTGAAATGGTCAATCGAGCTACCGAACCAGGTCGTTCCCATTCACTCACTAATGCATGGGCTGTTTCATGAACAGCCACACGCCAGAGCTCTTCTTCTATTGCTTTGCGATCGCCTGCCGCACCTAACAATACTTTTTCAATAGACTCTTTAAGCTGTTCAAAGTTAATTGTTTTTTTACCTTGTCGCAATGATAAAATTGCTGCTTCATTACAAACGCTTTCTAGTTGCGCACCGGAGAAGCCGACTGTCTCTTTTGCCAACATGGCAAGATTGACGTCGTCCGAGACAGGCTTGTTGCGCAAATGAATGTTGAGAATGTGTTCCCGACCTTCTTTATCTGGCAAATCGACTTGAATTTGTCGATCAAAGCGTCCTGGACGCAACAAGGCCGGATCTAGCAAGTCCGGTCGGTTTGTGGCACCTATAATTAAGATTTGGATTGATTCATGCGTTTTCAGTCCATCCATTTCAACAAGTAAGGCGTTCAAAGTTTGCTCATATTCCATATGACCTCGATTGGCTCCTCGCTTGGCACCGAGTACATCAATCTCGTCGATAAAAATAACAGCACCTTTTTTGTTGCTTTTCTTCGCTTTATCTCTTGCTTTGTTGAAAAGATTTCGAATTCGGCTGGCACCCACACCTGCGTAGACTTCAATGAAATCACTGCCAGAGCAACTTAAAAAGACACTGTTGGTGTAGGTAGCCGCTGCTTTGGCTAGCAATGTCTTTCCTGTTCCCGGTGGTCCACAAAGCAAAATTCCCTTTAAGGGTCGGATTCCTAGCTCATCAGCGGCCTGGCTTTGTACCATAAAGTCAAGCGCTTCCGATAGTTCTTTCTTCGCTACTTTTTGTCCTCCAATTTCTTCGAAGGAAAAAGAAGATTCGGCTTTGTAATCACCAATTCCTTGGGTAGCGTTTTGTTTTTGTTGCCAGATCATATAGATCATAGCCGAAATACCGGCCAAAATCAGTGGAAGGGGCGACATCAATTTATAGCTTAGAAAAAGAGTTAGAGCCAGTAAGACACCCATGACAGCTTCTTCTAGCCAACTTTTCTTCTCGGCCTGGTTCATGATAGATCACCGCCTTTTTCTCTCGCAATAATTCGATAGAGATAGCTCTCCTCATTCTCTACTTGAAGGTAGAGATGTTTTGCATCTAAGGTAACGACATAGGAAAAACCGGTTGGCTCAATCATCGCTTTGATTTCATGATGCATATCTTGGTAGTTTCCAGTGGCCAATCCCTGGTATAAAGGAAACTGTATTTCTTTCCACAATTGTTGTAACTCTTGATCAGGATTGTCTACAAAGACAATTTTTACGCCTTCTCCAAGGTATTCTCTGCTTATTTTGTAGATTTCTTGATGTATTTCACTAAGATCATCAATTTCTTTGCTTTCCACTTTGACAAAAGTCGTAGCACCTTCTTTACGATGTTCTACCACAGCGTCAGGCAAAATCGTTGTTACTCTTTCATGAAAAGGCTTTTCCAAGACATATCGCTCATAGAGATGGTGGCTACCCCAGAGTAGAGCCAGTGTTACCAAAGCGACAGCACCGATTCGTAGTATTTTCTTCCCCATCTATCTTTCTCCTCTCTAATCAACAAAGCAAAAAATATTGTGCCATAAAGTCGCAAAGGCTTCTTTCTATATCTACTATTCATATAGTGATTATAAGGATTTTAATTGGAAATTTCATTAGTAAAGGACTGGTAAATAAGAAAACCGTCTGAAAACATCATGTCTCCAGACGGTTCTGTAAAATACCTTTGGCTTTCCTAAAGTAGTCAACACCAGACCAAATGGTGAAAATAACGGCTAAGTAGAGGATGACTTGTGAGATAGGCAAAGGGATTACGATACTTAGGGCTTCGTCTATCAGAATCACTACTACTGTAATGATCTGAAAGACTGTCTTTAATTTACCTAGATTGCTTGCCGCAACAGTCTGTCCTTCAGCAGCTAAAATGGCTCGTAAACCTGTTACAGCAAATTCTCGGCCAATGATGATAACAGCAATCCAGGCCGATATTTTACCGAGCTCAACAAGTGAAATCAAGGCAGCCGATACAAGTAATTTGTCTGCTAAGGGATCCATAAATTGTCCCAGACGAGTAATTTGTTTTCTCGAGCGAGCAATATAGCCATCTAAGCCGTCCGTCGCTGCAGCAATGATAAAGACGACTGCGGCAAGATATTGACGATACGGAATCTCTGGAATTAGTAAAATAATCATAAACAGTGGAACAAAGAGGATCCTTGTTAAGGTAACTTTATTGGCCAGATTCATGAAGCACTTCTCCTATCAGATCATAGTGCTCTGCAGCAGTAATTTTTACAGCTGCCCACTGTCCCGGCAGTAAACCAGTTCCTGAAAATTCTATAAATCCGTCTACTTCAGGAGCTTCCCTTTCGCTACGACCTCGATAGCGCCCTGGCTCCACTTCTTCTTCAATAAGCACTTTGACAGTCTTCCCAATCCACTCTTTTTGAATAGAAAGTGAAATTTCTTGTTGCAATGCCATTGCTCGATGAAATCTTTCTTCTTTTACTTCTTCTGGAATTTGATCGTGTCGCTTTCCCGCTGGTGTTCTCTCTTCTTGCGAATATGTAAAAACACCAACTCGATCAAAACGCATTTCTTCCATAAATTCTAACAAGGCTTGAAAGTGTTCTTCTTCTTCTCCCGGAAAGCCTACAATGAAAGTACTCCGAATCGCAATTCCTGGCAATTGTTCGCGCAGTGACTGAATTAACTTTTTAATTTCTTTTTGTGTTCCTCGGCGATTCATTGCTTGTAAAATGTCATCGTGACTGTGTTGCAATGGTAAATCAACATATTTGCAAATTCTTGGATCAGCGGCCATGGCTTCTATAATTTGCGGTGTAAAGTGATTGGGATAGCAGTACATAAGACGTAACCATTGCAATCCTTCCACTTCTTTGAACTTTTTAAGTAATTGTGGAAGACGATAGGAACCGTACCGATCAAGACCGTAGCGTGTCGTGTCTTGTGCAATCAACAGTATTTCCTGCACACCTCGTTGAAGGAGTGTCTGCGCTTCTGCAATGATAGAGTCTTCACTTCGAGATCGAAAGGAACCTCGTAAACTAGGGATGGAACAGTAACTACATTGATTGTCGCAACCATCGGCCACTTTAAGATAGCCATAGTGAAAAGGTGTTGTAAGAAGTCGAGGTGTATTATGATCGTAAAGATAGTCAGGTTGACCAACTTGCTTGAGTTTCTGACCGGATAATGCTTTTGCAACTAGATCAGCAATTTGGGGGACTTCACCAGGCCCCAAAAATATATCAACTTCTGGCAATTCTTTGGCCAGATCAGAGGAGTAACCTTGTGATAAACAACCTGCCACGAGTAAGGCTCGACAAGGTCCTGTTTGCTTCAATGCAGCCAGCTCTAAAATCCTACCAATCGATTCTTCTTTGGCAGGTAGAATAAAGCCACAGGTGTTCACAATATGGACTTCGGCATCTTCTTCTCGATGGGCAAAGTCGTATCCAGCGTTGCGCAGAATTCCCATCATAACTTCTGTATCTACACGGTTTTTAGCACAACCTAAACTCGTAATATTGACCTTTATCGCCAAAGTCCTTCCACCTTTCAACTTACTAAATTAAAAGTATAAAGGATAGGTTGAAGAGTGTCAAAAGTTAATGTCTTCTCTTCTTGCCCTTCCCTTTTCCTCTCCCCTCTTTATCTGAGAAGAGCTTTCTATTCTTGAATTTTTGAGACATCGGTGGACTGATCAGCTTTTTGCTGCCTGGGCCAATCAAATCCTGTCGTTCAGCGCTACACAATGCTTGATAGACTAATTCGTAATTTTCGGGCTTGCGAAACTGCAATAAGGCCCGTTGCAATGCCTTTTCTTTCGGAGTCCGCGGCACTGTTACGGGTTCCATTGTTCTGGGTTCGATGCCTGTGTAGTAGATACATGTAGAGAGACTACCTGGGGTTGGTATAAAATCTTGTACCTGCTCGGGCATGTATTTCCAATCCCGAATCTTTTCTGCCATCTCTATGGCTTCATGAAGCGTTGCACCGGGATGGCTGGACATAAGGTAGGGTACTAGGTATTGTTTCTTGTCTAGCTTTCGATTCGTTTCTTCATACTCTTTCTTAAAATCTTCATAGACTTTTATGCTTGGTTTTCCCATATACTGCAACACTTTTGGAGATGCATGTTCTGGAGCTACTTTCAATTGACCGCTTACATGATGCTGGCAGATTTCTTCTAAAAATCGACGTCGTCGCTCTTTTTTATCGGCCATTAAATAATCATAACGCAATCCTGAACGAATAAAAACTTTTTTTACACCTTTTATTTGACGAAGTTTACGCAATAACTGTAGGTAGTGATCATGATTAATTTCTAGATTCTTACAAGGCTCTGGAAAAAGGCAATGGCGATGGCGACAAGCGCCTGCTTTGGCCTGCTTTTTACATGCTTGTTGACGAAAATTGGCTGTTGGTCCACCGACATCATGAATGTATCCCTTAAAACTCGGAGCTTGTACTAGTTCTTTTGCTTCTTCTACGAGAGATTCATCGCTACGACTCTGAATAATTCTGCCTTGATGAAAAGTAAGGGCACAAAAAGAGCAGCCTCCAAAACAGCCCCGTTGTGCTGCTAGACTAAATTCAACTTCTTCTAGGGCAGGTACACCACCTTGGTTCGCATAGCTAGGATGAGGTTGTCGTGCGAAAGGCAACGCATAAATGGCATCTAGTTCTTTTGTCGTTAACGGAAGGGAAGGGCGATTCTGAACAAGAAAGAGATCCTGATGTTGTTGAAGTAGTATTTTTCCATTGTAAGGATTTTGTTCTTGTTCCTGTAACCGAAAAGCCTTCGCATAGGCCACTTTGCTTTCTTTTACTTCTTCATAGGAAGGAAGAGTAATTACTTCCTGGGGCTGTAATGTTGCAACAGTGTCAGTTACATAGCATAGTCCTTGTAAATCTATAGCAAATGATTGTTCCTTTTCTTCTCGTGCTCTTCTCTCTTGTAATTCATGAGCTAGAGCGATTATTGTTTTTTCTCCCATTCCATAGACGAGAAGATCGGCTTTCGCATCGATAAGGATCGAGCGACGCACTTTATCATCCCAATAGTCGTAATGAGCAAAGCGACGTAAACTAGCCTCAATGCCACCAATTATAATCGGTGGCTCTTTATAGGCTTCACGACATCGCTGTGCATAAACGAGAGTGGCTCGATCAGGTCGGCGTCCACTTTTCCCACCTGCTGTATAAGCGTCGTTAGAGCGCTTTTTCTTCGCTGCCGTATAGTGGTTGACCATAGAGTCAATATTGCCAGCTGTAATGAGCCATCCCAGGTAAGGGCGACCTAGCTTTTTGAAGTCTTTTGTATTGCGCCAGTCTGGTTGACTAATAATACCAATTCGAAATCCTTCATTTTCTAAGACACGTCCAATGATAGCTCCGCTAAAACTAGGGTGGTCTACGTATGCATCACCTGAGACGATAATAAAATCACATTGATCCCACTTTAGCTTTTTCATTTCTTCTTGTGACATGGGTAGATAGGGTGCTGCCAAGTTGTATGTCGACCTCCTTTAGGACTAGCATACCCCGTAAGTAGCTTGAACAACGTAGCAAAGCCGGCCTTTATAGGCCGGCTTTGCCTTAACAGGCTCTTCTACTCATAATGAGTTCTACAGCGTCTCTAATGCTTCTACGCAAAGTAACTCTATTCTTATCTGTTATGATTTCTCTTCGTGGTATTGGTGGAAACTCATTCGCACCATCTCGCAGTCGCAATGGTAAAGCAACAGGGCTTTCTTTTTGCCAACGCTGTAGCCATTCAACGGGGATCTCATCGGGCAATTCAATTTCATTCATTTCAGCCCAAATCAAGGTCCAAGCACGAGGTACTACACGCCAGTGATCATAGCCACCGCCGCCTAAAGCGAGCCATCGACCCTTACAATATTTATGAGCCAAACGGTGTGCAAGTCGTGGTATTACTTCAAAAGATTTTGTTGTAATAGCCAAATGAGTTAATGGATCGAGATAGTGGGCATCACAACCGTTTTGTGTAATTAAGATATCAGGTTGAAAAGCTTCTAAGATAGGCTCCATGGTTTGTTCATATACTTCTATGAATGAATCATCTTCTGTGTAGGCTTCTAATGGAATATTTACAGAAAAACCATAGCCTTCGAATCGTCCTCTTTCTTCGACCTGGCCGGTCCCAGGAAAGAGGTAGCGTCCTGTTTCATGAATAGAGATGGTTAAAACGGTAGGATCGTCATAGAAGATAAACTGTACACCGTCACCATGGTGAGCGTCTGTATCAATATAGGCAACATTGAGCCCGTAGTTTCGCTGAAGGTACGCAATGGCAACAGCTGCGTCGTTAAGAACACAAAAGCCAGAAGCTTTATTGCGATGAGCATGGTGCAAACCTCCGCCAATGGCAAAAACATGATCGGTTTGTCCTTCCATGATCATTTTTGCACCGCTTAAGGCAGAACCGACAACTTTTTGTGTCGCTTCCAACATACCAGAAAAAGCCGGTGTGTCATCGGTACCCAAACCATAGGTCTGTAACAAGTCCGGTGATTCTTTTCCTTGACTTGCTTTTTCAATAACTTTTATAAAGTTTTCTGGGTGAACCATTAGTAAATCTTCTATAGCACAACTTTGGGGCTCTACCATTTGCCCTTCTTGTATAAGGCCATACTTTTCTATTAAATCTACAGTAAGTTCTAATCTAAGAGGATTAAAGGGGTGATCAGGGCCAAATTTGTAATCATGCAACGCTTTTGAATAAATTAGTTTTGGTAGCTTATTCATTCGGACGCTCCTCATAGATCGGTTTGGGCTGAGGAAATATCATCTTATAACCAGCCGCTACTATGGCATGAATGATCATGCGCGTATCAAAGGCACTAACCCTCAATACAATGGTTTTACGCTTTTCTTCTTTACCTGGCGTAATATAGATACTGATAATATTTGCGCCACCTTCTTTGATGATACGGGTGACCTCCAAAAGCGCGCCCGGCTGATCAGGCACATCAATTTCTAGGTGGGAGCCAGGCTGGGCTACACCCATGACTAAGACGATAGCATGTAATATATCTGTTGATGTGATAATTCCTACAAGTTGATCATTCTGCACAACAGGCAAGCAGCCAATTTTATGTTCATAGATGATTCTGGCTGCATCTTCCATCGCATCTAAAGGATGTACCGTAATGACCGGCTTGCGCATGATGTCTTTTACTTTTGTGGTCGCTAAAAGATCATCCTGCTCTGGACTCAATGTAGAAGGGCTAATATCTCGAAGATCGCGGTCCGATAAGATACCGATTACTTTACCGCTTTCCACAATCGGTACATGACGAACCCTTTTTTCCTGTGTAATCAACAGTGCTTCTGAAGCTGTTGCTTCAGGGCCTACAAAATAAACATTTCTTTCCATAATTTCTTCAACTAGCATTTTCCAAAAAATCCTCCTTTCTATTTCTCTGCTTCTTCAAAAAAGCCATCGATTTAGATAGAGCGACTCTTCGAAAAGCAGCACCGTTTCTTGAGGAACTCGTGGTCCGATACGGGCCATTAGCATATTGGCTGGATGGGCTAGAATATCAGGCTCGTCGGTGCCAACTCTCTTTAAACCAATACGGCCAAAGTGTTTTTCTAAAAACTTCTGATATTCCCAGATGGACATGTTTTTGCCTTTTAAGTCCCAGTGCCAATAATACTCTGTGGCAATAACAATGGCATCATCCATGGATTGATTCCCAAAGGCAACATCTAAAAGAAGGCTGCTGATCCCCATACTGCGCCATTGACGACTTACTTCGATAGCACCCATCTCTAGCATGCCTGGAACTTGATTTTTGGCCCACCGAGCAAATTCTTCAGGAGGGTGAAAGGTTACATAGCCTACGATCAAGTCTTCAAAGAGCGCTAGAATAATTTGGCCATTGGGCAAATCTGCGATTTCTGCCAGTGCTTCTATTTGCTCACTAGGAGGTCGAAAAGCACTAAGTCCTTCATCCATAGTATACTGCAAAATTTCCCCAGGGGCGTAGGGACCACCCACAGAAACTTTACCTACTTTTGTCTCCACAACACGTTCTGTTCTCGGAACTTTCAACCCGATGGTCATGGCATATCCCACCTTCGCCTTACAGTTCATATTGCAAGTGTCATAGAAAGCCTGTCGACATCGTTCGTCAAAGAAGGAAATAATAAAAGATATAGCGAAAAATTTAAGACAGTTTTATTCCATTATGGAGGAGGTGTATCTAGACTGTCCTATCGACGACTTCCTACTGATCAAGGGATGAACAGCAGTACTCCTTTTAGAAGAGTAAAAAGGCGACGCGCTATCGTCGACCCCATAAAGTTTTTGCTAAGCCTTTTATTATTTTTCTTTCTCGCTGGAACGATCGTTACTTCCCTGATATGGTCCTTTTTAACTACTTTTTCCACTGAACCAACCTACTGGTCTATCTTAAGTCGTTCCTATTATCAAAACTTGCTGTTTACATTTCTAATTGCTTTAGGAGCTACTTTTACCTTGCTCATTTTTCGAATTACTTATCAATTGGCGGCGAAACGCCCCCGACCCATCGCGGGGGCCTGTGGAGACTAAAAACTCTATTGCTTGCTCTGTTTTTGCTTTTTATGATTCAATTGACCTATCTAACCTTTAATAGTATTGATACATATCACAAGTATCTTGACACAAGGCAATCAATAACAGCAGAAGGCATTTACATTGGAAGCAGCAAGCAGAAAAAGGAAGACCATATACTTATAGATCTTAATGGAGAAGTCCGTACTTTTATAGCGCCTGCAGCGTTGAATCTACATTCTCTACAATGGAATGACCGCGTCGCTATTCAATATGGAGAAAGAACAATGATGATTGGCTCCTTGGAAAATATCACCTTTACAGCGCCTACTCTGATTCCTATTCCCGTAGATAGTAGTAATACTGATACTACAGATATTCAACAATAACAAGACAAATGTCGTCTGGTTGCGGAACCCCTTCTGCAAAAGATTGAATCTGTTGCATAATGGCCTGGGTCATCTCTTTTGCTGGTAGATGACCTAGATCTGCGACCAGTTTAAAAAAAGTGTTCAATCCGTAAAACTGTTTCTGTTTATTGACGACATCAAAAATGCCATCCGTAAAAAGAACCACTTTATCACCAGAACCTATATCGATTTCTTTGCGTTCATACTGGACTGCGTCAAAAAGACCAAGGGGAAAGCCTTCTCCGTCTAAAGGAATGGTCTCTCCACTTTTACTACGAATCAAAAGAGGGCTGGGATGGCCTGCATTGGCAAAAGTTATTTTCCCCGTTGACTGATCTATGCAGAGGAAAAAAGCAGTAACAAAAGTACCTGTAAGCTCACCATCTACCATCTTGCCAAACTGTTGATTTAATCGATCTAATACTTCGCCAGGATCGCTTACTTCTTGTGTTACAGAGCGCATCATGGTACTGATAACCATTGTAAGCATAGCCGCTGATACACCGTGACCGGAAACATCAGACACAAAGATCCCCATTTTATCTTCGCTGACTTGAATAAAATCATAAAAGTCACCGCCGATTTCAATGGTAGGATGATAGGCTACATGAAAAGAAAGCTTCTTCATCGTTGGAAATTTCATAGGTAAAAGGTGTTGTTGTACATGGCGTGCCATACGCAACTCTTCTGTTAGTATGGTATTTTTTGCTTCGATTTCCTGATAGCTTTTTTCGAGTTGGCGATATAATCTACGAATACGAAGTAAAGATTTAACACGAGTTAACAGTTCAACTCGATTAAAAGGCTTGCTGATAAAGTCATCAGCACCTGCTTCTATGCCTTTTATCCTATCTTCTACTTCATGAAGCGCTGTTACTAAGACAACAGGAATCAATTGTGTATGTGGATCCTCTTTCAGCTTTGCACACACTTCAAATCCGTTCATCCCCGGCATCATTACGTCGAGAAGGATCAGATCTGGCAGTGTCTCTTCGATAACTTCAAGAGCTTGCTCCCCATTGATGGCCGTTAAGACCTGGTAACCAGCTCGGGTCAATTGAAGTCGCATTAACTCTACATTGGTTACGACATCATCTACGACAAGGATAATAGCTCCTGTTTCATTCGTTTCATCAAGCATGTCAGATTACCCTCCTTGAACGGGGACTCCTATAGATTATATCACATGATGGCAAGAAAAACCTATACGCTACGTAACATTGACATCACCATCGCTCGCTGAGCATTTTTGAAATAAGAAAAAGAAACACTTTTTTAGTAAAAAGTGCTTCCTCTATGCTTAATACCTCATTAATACAACAGGTTTTGTTGTATCGTCTATGATTTGGAAAGTGTAGCCTTCCTGAATAAGTCCTTCTATGATAGCAGGCAATGCCTGGGGCAATGTTACTTTACCAGGTCCGTCATGAAAAAGAACGATAATAGAGTCTTTGTTCTTTGCTTGTTCTAACACTTGCTTCTCTATATAGGCAGCGGATACAAGGGGCGCCGATGTATCTCGCGCATCGATGTTCCAATCGTGAATAATATACCCACTTTCTAACAATCTTTTTACCAATGCTGGTGAAAAATTGCCTTGTGTACCACCGGGTGCACGGATGATACTTGGCCTTTGTTGTACGATTTTGTCAAGTAAATTTTCAGCTTTTTGTAAATCCTGCATAAAGGCCTCTACACTACTGTATATCTGCCTATATTGATGAGAATAAGTATGATTTCCCAAAGCATGACCTTCTGCAACGATTCTTTTTGTTGTTTCGACATGATTTTCAACTTGCCTACCAATCACAAAAAAGGTAGCAGGGATTTGATAATGTTTTAGAATATCAAGAACACGAGGCGTTATATCACTGGGGCCGTCATCAAAAGTTAGATAAGCGATTTTTTGACTCTGCTTACCTACGATTGTCTCTATTTCTTCTTGTTTACTTTTTAGTTCTTGCGATTCTTCCTTTCTTTGTTCTACAATATTCGCGTGATTGTTATCAAGTTCTTCTATGACTTTAGGGACTGTCGCTTCTTCTTGGTAAATGGAAGATGTTTTTAGAGTTTCCAGGGTTGCACTATTTTCTCGAGCTGCTGCATCGTGATAGATAAAATAGGCAGAATAGACAGAGAGGCCATAAAAAAATAGAATTAGCAATGCCATTAAACAGAATGTTTTTAGCAGTACTTTCCAGGAGTATCTATTTTGCATCAAAAAGAAAGCGACCCCCTTTTCATTCTAATAATTGTATTGTAAATGATATGGCCATAGATTTCTCATTGATAATAATTGAACATATGGTGGTTATAGGAACGAAAGAGAATAATGCACCTTTTAAATACCTTAATCTGTTGAATTATGATAAATTTTTACCTTTAAGAAGGAATCTTAACTACTCATGATGAATAAAAAAGCTTTGACCAATGAATAAAAATCTTGTACAATTCTTCAAGCGGATGTTGCTCACAGGGAGCATCGGTTCTTAGCTAATAACCACTGTGGGTTCAACCCCCGCCATCCGCACCAAAATTGGCCCTCCCTTCCTTAGAGGGCGCTGGTGGTAGGTGAAGAAATGGTACGAGTTCAGGAAAGTGGCACCTGTACTCAAAAAGGTTCGAATCCTCTTTCACCTACTACGAAGATAACCCCGCTAGGCCTAGAGCTTAGCGGGGTTCTTTCGTTTATATAAGTTTTTTCTTGATTCTGGATCCTTTTTCATTTTTGCTGCGATAATAGATAGTTAATGGCACGATTGATGAGAGTGACACCTTCTTCTCTTGTGAGAGCTCGCTGTGGATTAAAGTTTCCTTTGTCGTCGCCTTGAACAATACCACGGTCTAGAGCCTCTTGTATCTCTTTTGCAGACCAGCGGTCCATTGGCACGTCAGGAAAAGGTCCCTTAGACATGATCTCACTCTCCTTTGGTAAAGAAAGTCCAAAGTGGGTTGCAACCGCTTCAGCAATCGCTTGTGCTGCTTTTTGCTGAAAGCTTTTTTCGCGTAAAAGCTTTTCTTCCTCGGGGTTGGTGATAAAGCCAAGCTCTACAAGAACAGCAGGCATCTTAGTATGCCTGATAACGTAAAAAGAAGCTGTCTTTACACCTCTATCCAGGAGACCCAAAGCTTGCACAAGATTTTTCTGAATCAATTGTGCAAGCTTCTCTCCATTACCACCTCTCATGTAACAATATGTCTCTATTCCTCTTGCTGCTACAGCCGTTGCTGCATTACAGTGAATGCTTATAAAAACAGAAGCATCATATGCATTGGCAATTCGAACCCGTTCCTGTAAGTCTCGATTGACATCTGAGCCTAGAGCAACATCACGCTCTCTTGTCAAACGACAACTTACTATTGGTTCTAATAATGCAAAAAGAGCTTTAGAAACTGATAAGGCCACATCAGATTCTCGCAAACCAGTAGGACCAATAGCACCGGGATCGCGTCCACCGTGTCCAGGATCAATCATAACCTTCAAAACCATCACCTCAAAGACATAGTATTCACTATGCAAGGTGTTTGACTAATATTGCTTGAAGGTCTTCTGTACGAATTGGCTTGATCAAACAATCGTCCATACCGAGTTCAATACATTTACGACTTTGCTCTAGGTCATGTCCGGATATGGCGATAATTGGTGTGTATCTGCCTAAGCCTGCTTCATAAGCACGAATTTCTTTTGTTGCATCAAATCCATCAAGGATTGGCATTTCACAGTCCATAAAGATGATAGAAAAACGATTTATTTTAGCCTTTTGAAGAGCCTCATAACCATTCACAACGACAGTAAGATTGAAGTAGCCAAGTTTGTTGAGCTGCCTTTGGAAGAACAGTTGTTGCACTGGGCTATCTTCTGCGATTAAGATTGACTCTTCTTTTTGATCATACCATCTATCCATCATTTTTTCTTCTTTCTCTTAAGTTTGGTAGATAACAAAGAAAATTATGGCTATATGTTCTTGCAAAAAATATATATTCTGCAATTGCGATAGGGCAAAGCTAAGGTAAGCTTTACTTTACTTTACTTAACTTTACTTTGCTTTAAATGCGATGGCACCCGATTGACAACAGTCTACACAAGCTTCACAAGAACGACAAAGGTCCCCTAGAACTTGAATAGATTCTCCAATTTTCATAAAAGCGCCAAAAGGACAGCTATTTAAGCAAACTCCACATTCAGAACAAAGATTCTTTACGATAAAAGCCTCGATGGACAATTATCATTCCTCCTTATGCAAACTTTCTTGCCAGCGTCTTTTTAAAGCACTAAAGCGACTGCTATCTTCATTATTCGTAACGGCATGGGCAAGGGCATCTTGTTCCCCAATTAAAATGACTTTATCACGAGCTCTTGTTACTGCTGTATAAAGTAAGTTGCGACGCAACATTCTTCGGTGATGCATTGTTAATGGCATTACTACAACAGGGTATTCGCTTCCTTGGGCTTTGTGTACTGTCGTTGTATAAGCCAAAGTAAGTTGATCCCATTCTGAACGAACATAGGAAACAGAATCGTCAAATTGTACAACAATCTTATCTTCGTCACTTTCTCCCTCGCTATGCAAGAGAATTTCTGTGATAAAGCCTACATCACCATTAAATATTTCTTTCTCATAATCATTTTTCAACTGCATTACTTTATCACCGGTACGAAAGCTATAAAAACCTGTCTGCAGCTCCTTTTTCCCAGGCAATAAAGGGTTCAGCCGTTCTTGCATTGCCTTATTCAAGTTCCATACACCTACATCAGTATAACGCATCGGTGCTATGACTTGAATATCTTCTAAACTGTAACCGGCTCTTTCAATGGCTCTTTGAACAGTCTCCAGCAAAGCATCTCGACAGTCTTGCAAACGCCATCGTTGAATAAAAATAAATTCTTTTTTTCCTGTAATATCAGGTAAAATCCCTTCATTGATGCGATGGGCATTCCTGACGATGTCAGAGCTATCTTCCTGGCGAAAAACATATTGCAACCTGATGATAGCTCCCATAGACTGTTCAATGATGTCTTTTAAGACTTGCCCTGGACCAATCGAGGGAAGTTGATCCTGATCGCCCACAAGTACCAACTTGGTATTTTTCTTCATGGCATTGAGGAGTGTAGCCATCATTTGTATATCAACCATAGAAACTTCATCTACAATGACCACGTCAGCTTGTAGTGCTTCTGTTTCACAAGAGAAGTATTCTTTTTCTCTACCTGTTAGTCCAAGAACTTTATGGATCGTAAAAGCAGGATATCCTGTTGTTTCTGCCATTCTTTTGGCTGCGCGACCCGTTGGTGCACATAGTGTAATTTTAGCGTTGGGCGTTGCTCGATTAACCAAGGCAATCAAGCCTTTAACAATGGTAGTTTTTCCTGTTCCAGGGCCACCTGTGATTACAGTAAGCCCCCTCTGGGCCAATGCAAAGAAAGCTTGCTTTTGTTCATCTGCATAGGCAATACCAAAGTCTTCTTCCATCGTTTGAATGACTTTTTCTACATTAACATTCCAGGTAAAATTATGTTGATTGATTGCAATAAGATGACGTACCACTTCTTGTTCCGCCCAAAATAGTTCCGGTAGATAGCATCCCTGGGCGTAATAGTTTATTTTTCCTTCTGAAATAACTTGTAGCAGTTCTTCGCTTAGTTCTTTTTCTCCTGGCACCTCTTGATAATGATTTGACCTTTCCAATCTTTCTTTTACTCGTCGAATCAAGATAGAGCTCGGCAAAAATACATGGCCCTCCTCTTTGCCATCTTTTAAGCAATAGATGAAAGCCGCTTCTATGCGTCTCCTATCACTGCCTTGCAACTGAAGCTTTTGAGCGATGCTATCAGACTTCTCAAAAGGTACATCACGTAAGTCAAGGCATAAGCAATAAGGATTATCTTCGATGGTTGCTACGCTCTTTCTTCCGTATTGACGAAATATTTTGTAGACGAGTTCGCTCTCTATGCCATATTCAGTCAGGGTGATAAGAAGATTCTCTTCATAATCAAAATCTTGATACGCTTCTATGATAGCATCGACTTCTTCGTCCTGTAGATCCGATAAGCTACGTAGCCTTTCTGGTTCATCTCGAAGTATTTCTAGAATATCTGTCCCAAATGCATTTATCAGGCTTTTAACCTTTTTCTTTTCCATTCCTTTTAAGAGGGAGCTAGATAGAAACTTCTCCATTCCTTGGGATGTTGTTGGAGGTACAAGCTTATAAGTAGAAAGCCGAAGTTGCTTCCCAAATTTTGGGTGTTCCACCCATTCACCTTCTAGTGTATAGGTTAAGCCAACTTGTGGAGATATGAGATGGCCGATCACCGTTATCTTTTCTTTTTTGCTTTTAAAAAGTGCTACCATATAAGATTCTTGATGAAAGAGAATTCGAATTAATTGTCCTTCTAGTTGTACCATTGTTGCTGACCGCCTTTTATGACTCAGTGCCTCTTACTTGTTGCTGCACTCATCATATATTTCGTCACAATTGGCTATTCCCCTTCCTTTTCTGCTTGTACCTTTTGCATTGACTTTTATTACTTTGAGAAAGAGAAAAAGCTCGGAACTTATTCCGAGCTTTTATATGCTTTTTCGGGGGGAAGCCCCCGGGGAAGGGGCTTCCAGAGGAGAAACATAGGGGAACAAAAGGGGGTAAATCCCCTACAATCCTATTTTCGCCTTTGTTTACACAAACTATACATCCATATATTGAATATATTAAAAACCAATTTCAATGAAATAATCGAAGGAACATTCACGAAGTTTGTCGTTATATGGCTTCTTGATAGTAGTTGCCTAGTTGGCCATTTTTGATATCGACTTGTACTTGGTGGTATTGATCAATGGTACCGATATCACGCCAATAGCCTTTAACAGGTAATCCAAAGAAAGGAAGCTTCTTTCTCATGAGACTGGGGAAAAGTTCTTTGGAAAAATCATAGAAGCCGTCAGGAATGTGCGAAAAAACTTCTGGTTCTAGTGCATAAATACCTGTATTAACTGTATTGGAAAATATTTCTTCTTTTTTAGGCTTTTCGATAAAGCGATTGATCTGCCCCTGATCGTCTGTTATGACAATGCCAAACTGGGTTGGATCATCAACTTGCGTAAGGGCCATGGTCGCTAAAGAATTGCGTTCTTGGTGGAACTCAATTACTTTGCCCAGATGAATATCGGTGATACCATCACCGCTGATGACGAGGAAAGTTTCATCTAAAAAGTCTTGGGCTTGCTTTACGGACCCTGCTGTTCCAAGTGGTTCTGTTTCAACAAAGTAACTGAATCGAACACCAAAACGAGAACCATCACCAAAATAATTCTTAATCATTTTAGGGTGATAATGGAGTGTTACAGCAATATCTGTAATACCATGTTTTTTTAGTAACATGACAGCATACTCCATTGCGGGTCTACCATGAATAGGGACCATTGGCTTGGGCATATTGTCCGTTAAAGGTCTCAATCTCGTTCCTAATCCACCGGCCATGATGACTGCTTTCATTTTAATACCCTCCTAAGAATATATCATTTATTTTTTATCTTTATGCCCAACAATGCTGTCAATAAAAAAGTCGAAATTGTACTTGTGGTATCTTAATTATACCAATTGCAGGTTCTTATTTCCACCTTGAATGTGATTTTTCTAGAAAGGAATGGTTATCTTTTTGTAAACATAACAGAGTACGAGTAAATTTCTTGAATCCCAATTAGATTAACACAAAAACGGTCAATTGGTATTTTGTGGTGGAGTCAGGCGTTTATGAAAACTTGTTAGCATGTTATCCTTTCCTGTTTTTGCAATGCTTTTTTATTATATTCCTATATCTGGTATATTAGAACTTTTTTCTCTGATACCATATTTTTTCTAACTCGCTTTCATAGTATTCAAATCTCTGTCCCTTTTTTCAGCTCATTTTTATTTCTTACCTGGGAAGGCTATGGTCTATGGAGGTGAAGGATATGTACTACCGCTCTAGCCCTTACAAAGCTTGTAAACACAGCAGTTACATGCCTTTTGTTGCTGTTGGTATGCTTGCTTTAACTGCTTGGTACTTGCGGGAAGTGCAAACCATGACGAGTGCTGTTGTGGATATTCGCAATGGGTTGCGTCGTCGCTAAAAGAACCTCCAAGAAAAAAGAAGCCACCCCTTATCTTTATGGGGGTGGCTTCTTTGCCGACTCCAGTTGAAAAACGGAACACCCAAAATTATTCATTAATTGCTTCTAAGCGCATCGATAAAGAGATCCTATTACGACCTACATCAACATCAAGGACACGCACAGTTACAGGATCGCCTACTGCTACAACTTCAAAAGGATGTTTGACGTAGCGATTGGCCAAAGCCGATATGTGAATAAGTCCGTCTTGCTTGACACCGATATCAACGAAAGCGCCAAAATCAACGACATTGCTTACTGTTCCCGATAAAACCATGCCTGGTCGTAAATCTTTCATTTCCAAGACATCCCGTCGAAAAGATGGCTTGGGCAACTCATCTCTAGGGTCACGACCAGGCCTTGATAAGGCTTCTATTATATCTCGTAAAGTAGGTAAGCCAACTTGTAATTTTGCTGCGGTCTCATCCAAATTAAGAGAAGATAGTTTATTTCTTATTCTTTCTAAGTCAGCTTTGTTTTGTAAGCTTTTTTTGTTTTCTTCTAATAAGACGATGAGTTGCTCTGCTATATGATAGGCTTCAGGGTGAATCGGTGTGTTTTCCAAGGGGTCATCTGCACCAGGAAGTCGGACAAAGCCTGCGCATTGTGTAAAAGTAGCCGATCCTAGACGGGATACTTTTAACAGATCTTTCCGCTTCTTAAAAGGCCCCTTTTCTTCTCGATAAGCTACAATGCTTTTGGCCATAGCTGGCTTGATGCCTGCTACATAGGATAACAGAGAAGGCGAAGCTGTATTGATATCAACGCCTACAGAATTTACACAATCTTCAACAACGCCTGACAAGGATTGATAAAGTCGTTTGCTATTGACATCATGCTGATATTGCCCCACACCAATGGAGGGTGGATCTATTTTAACCAGCTCTGCCAGTGGATCTTGTAATCTTCTCGCAATTGATATGGCACTACGCATGGCCACATCTAGGTTTGGAAATTCTTCTCCTGCTAGTGCTGATGCCGAATAGACAGAGGCACCGGCTTCTGAAATGATGGTGTATTGAACTTTTTGATCTATCTCCTGGATTACTTGCGCTATCAGCTTTTCGCTTTCTCTACTTGCGGTTCCATTACCGATAGCAATAATCTGAACGTTATATTGGTTAATCAAGCCTTTCAGTACATCAATTGCTTCTGACCAATGACCCTGTGGTTTATGGGGATAGATCGTCTGTACAGCCAGTACTTTACCAATGCCATCAATAATAGCTAACTTGCATCCTGTACGATAGCCGGGATCAAGACCCATAATAATCTGTTGACCAACAGGACGTTGAAGTAAAAGAGGTGAGAGATTGGCAGCAAATACTCTTATCGCTTGTTCTTCCGCTTTTTCAGTTAGTTCTGAACGAAGTTCTCGTTCTATAGAAGGCCGGATTAATCGCTTGTAGCTGTCTTGAATTGCTTTGACAAGGGCTTTGGCTGTCTCTGTCTTTTCTTTCTTAATCCATTTGCGATAGAGACCTTCCATAATCTCTTCATCAGGTCCTTCTATTTTTACAAGTAAAGCTTTTTCTCGTTCGCCTCGATTTATTGCTAAAATGCGATGAGCCGGAATGGTTTTAATTCTCTCACTAAACTGGTAGTACATTTCATAAGGGCTCTTCTCTTGCGGCTTTGTGGCTGCTACAACGAGGATGGCTTCTCTTCGCAGATATTGCCGAACCCACTGACGACTTTTGGCATCATCTGATATCTCTTCTGCAATGATATCAAGAGCGCCGACTAAAACAGCAGGGGCGTCTGGAAGTTCTTTTTCCAAGTTGACATATTCCCTAGCTACTTGTAATATGTCGCCTTCTATTTCTTGCTTTTTAATTCGATCAGCGAAAGGCGCAAGACCCTTTTCCCGAGCTACAGAAGCCCGTGTCTTTCTTTTTGGTCGGAAAGGTAGGTAAAGGTCTTCTACTTCCGATAAAGTCTGTGCTTTCCGAAGCCCTTCTAGCCAGGGCTCTTTCACTTTATCCATCTCTTTGACGAGACGATAGACTTCTGCTTTTCTTTTATCAAGATTTCGTAGGTACTCTAAACGCTCTGCCAATTGGCGTAGTTCTACTTCATTCATTTCACCGGTCCGCTCTTTTCGATAGCGGGCCACAAAAGGAATGGTATTGCCTTCATCAAAGAGTTCAATGGCCCCTTGAATTCTAGACTCTGCTAAATTTAATTCTTGAGCAAGTCTAGGTATAAGGGGACTTTCCCAGGGATTAAAAGAGGTCATTAATTTTCTCACCTACCCAATGGTCGGGGTAGCAGGATTTGAACCTGCGACCTTTCGCTCCCGAAGCGAACGCTCTACCAAGCTGAGCCACACCCCGAGTAGCTGCAATACTAGCACAGCTTTTTTTTATTGTAAATTACCATTTGTTAAATTTTAAATTTTTCCACTTCTTCTTTTAATTGCTGCGACATACCTGTTAACTCCTGGGCATTCGCGGCCACTTCTTGACAAGACGCTGTCTGTTGCTGGCTTTTTCCTTGAATCATTTCAATATTTTTGGCTGTTACTTGAGCAACTTTTGCTATTGTGTCAGCTTTTTCTTTAAGTACCTTGCCTGTACTCAGCAATTCTTTTGTTTCTTTTTCTAAAGAACTTACCTCATCTAGTACAGTCTTTGTCACCCCTTGAATGGCTTGAAACACTTCACCGGTACTACGGATTTTAACTACGCCTTCTTCTACTTGTTGCGCATTGTTGGTCATAACGTAATTGGCTCGATCGCTTTCACTTTGAATTTCTCGGATTAATTCTGTGATTTTCTCTGTTGCTTCTGAAGATTGACTTGCTAGATGACGTACTTCATCAGCAACGACAGCAAAACCACGACCTTGTTCACCAGCACGCGCTGCTTCTATCGCTGCATTTAAAGCTAGTAAATTGGTCTGCTTGGCAATATTGGTGATTAATTGGATAATTTCTTCAATAGATTTATTTTTATCGTTTAAGTTGCGAATCGTTTCTAAGCCTGTCTGGGCTGAGACTTTGACTTCAGCCATGGTCTCGATGCCCTCTTCTAGTTTCTTATAGCCTTCTAAAGTAAAATGAGCCGCTTCTTTTACAGAGGCCATCATTTCATCTAAGGAAAGAGTTAATTTGTTGGCAATCTCCCCAATCTGTTGACTGGCTTGATAGTTCTCCTGGGAAGCCTCTGTTAATTGAAGACCCTCCTGGGAGATGTTGTCCATTGTTGCTGCAATCTCTTCTGCTGCATGACCCGTTGCTTGCGAGTTCTGCCGCAGTATTTCAGAGAATCCATGGAGTTCTTGGCTGGTTGCATGAATCGTCCCCATAATGCGCCTTAATTCACTAATCATAATATTATAGGCTTGTACCATTTGGCCAATTTCATCTTGTGAAGGGGTCTCCTGGGCACTTGTCGGTCGAAGATCTCTATTTTCTGTAGCTTGGGTCATATAAGTTGATAGCTTTACAATGGAAGATACAATCGTCTGACGTAAAATTATGATCCACGCTGAAGTACCTATAAAGCCAAGTATAAGCAATATTATGATAGTTTCTGTCAATACTTGATTCAGAAAGACTTGATCAACTAGAGGTGCAAAGCGATATAGTATAAGGCCAAAAGAAACGACAAATATAGGAAGGACAACGCTTACGGTGAGTGCAACAAGCTTCAGTAAAATGCTACGAGCAATGAAATTCATCTGTCCTACCCCCTTTGCTCTATCCCGTAGTGTCCTCGTTTTACTGACCTAACCGGCTAAAATGTTGTTGTCTACTCCAAAGAAGTTTTCCCACATTGTATAAGCCATTCCCTCCTCTTCTTCTCCGTCAATAAGTCGACAAGGCAAAGGGCAGCGCTGTTGTACACCTTGAAGAAAATATTCAAATTGATCGACCGGAAAATCTTTAGCCTGTCGTGTCGATTTTTTATGACCATAGTCAAAAATCAAGAAGCAATCTACAAATCCATTCTCTTTGATTTTAGCATAAAAATGTAAATTTTGAAGACCTTCACCTTTTTCTTTTCTTGTAGCCACAACAATTTTGTAAGGTCTTTCGCCTCTTTTCAATGCCCAACCTTCCATGGTAGCACCTTCCTTTCCATGCTCGTACCTGCATTAATAAGCTGCTTTTTTCGACATTCCTTCCTTATTATCCTCTATAATCTTTACCGTTTCTATTATAATTTCGACAGAAGCTTCTTTATTGATTTTGATGCATTTTATGTCTCCTCTCTTACATACATGCGCATCACTCTTATGAGTCGTCCTGTTCTAATTCTACTGTTAGATTCCAGCGTCCGTTGATAATGTCAGGTGAGTGCGTAGCAATTAAGAGGGTCATTTTACGTAAGTCAATAATCTCATACAGATCTTCTACAAATTGACCTTGCCAGCCAATATGTAATGACAGTTCTGGTTCATCCATAAGAACAATTTCACCGGGTTCTGTTTGAAAAAGAAGCTGATAATACATGACAAGAATATGTTGTTCCCCCGAGGAAAGTTCTTCTACTTCCAGGTTTCTTTTCATGTTTTTCAGGCGAATAACAAAGCCTCTATCTCGTTGAATGATCAATTCTTTATTCAAAAATTTCTTATTAACTAGCTCTAATAGAAGATTCAATCTTGCTTCTAAATCATCAAAGAATTGAAGTTTTTTCTCTGTGTCCTCAATGTAGAGGGATAAGAGTCCACAGGTGAAATTATCAAGTTTTTCAATGGGGAACGCTTCTCTTTCTGTGACTTGGTCGATCAGACCAACTCTCGCCAGCCGAGTTCGCTTTCGTTCTAGTTCTGTCAATTTTTTTTCTATCTTTTCTGCTGTAGCTAAATAGGGCTGCTTTTTTTCATTTTGGGCTTTTAGAAGTCTTTCTGGAAAGGATCGATCAAGTTCTTGATTGTAAGCAGCCGATTGAGCCATCTTTGTCTGAATTGTAAGGACCAGTTCATTAGAAAAATAGCGAACTGTAGACTGATACTTTTCTCCTCTACTCTTTTTATCTTGACGTTCTTTCGTCGATATGGCCTGCAATAGTCTTTGTGCACCAATAAAATGGACAGGAATGGTTTTGCGAAGTTTTTTTAACCAAGCAGGCCATTCATACTCTGGTGCTAATGGCAAAAAAGTTCCATACAACTTTATTACATCATGGTAATCAAGTATTTCGCCTGTTTCTGTATGCTCCCACAGTTCAGGACCTACTCTTTCTAGAAAGGGTAAGAGTTCTTCAAGAATATTGATTGAGTAGCGTTTCGTCAAACGTAACTTCGGTTGAAAAACTTTATTATCTCCTCTATTGTCAAAATAAGTGTAACTAATTCGTTCTAACTGAGAATCTTCTACATTTCGAACTCTTTGCTCTCTTATAATCTCTAGTTTAGAGTGATCGGAGAAAAATACTTCTGCTTTTCGAAAGGGAATTCTTTTAAGTTCAAAAAGTCGTCCATTAAATATATGGTCAATAAGCTTTAGCAATGTTGTTTTGCCAAAGCCATTAGGAGCATGTAGAATTGTAATTCTCTCATCATGAAGGGAAAATTCATGGCATTTTTGCCCGAGAAGGCCTTCTACTCTAATTTTTTTTATTTCAATCATTCTTCTTACCCCTATCCTGCCTGTTCTATTATTTTTCTTTGCTTTAAGAGCTTATAGGGCTTGTTGTGACTTTCCCATGTCAAAATAGAGATGTAAAGAGTACTATCCATAAAATCGTCAAAGGTATAGGCCAGTCGTAAACTTCCTTCGAGAGCATTCAAGGTTAGTTTCTTGGCATTATAGGCACCAAAGTTTTTCAAAAGTCCAATAAGCAAGATACGAACAGCATCATGTCCACAACATATACACCAGGGATCATAGTTTTTTGCTTTATATTCTTTAAGCCACTCTTCTAAAGTTTCGCTTTCTATCTTAACAGGTTTTTTGGAATTTTTTATTACTTGCTGAATCATTTTATCTTCATCTACTTCTAAGTTGGTTTCACAGATAAAAGAAGAAAAGTCGAGATTTTCAAAGCGGTAGGCCAATTTTTTTTCTAAAGAACACCAGCGCAAGTATCCAACAGTTGCTGCTGCTTCAACAATAATTTTATCTATACTTTGATTCCTCTTCTTTTCTAGCAAGCTTATCTTTTTTTCATCTCCATACTCAATCAGTAGGTTCTGCAAAGCTGTAGAAGCAAGAAGCATGGTTTCTAAGTCATGTGAGTCCGTATAAATAAGGTTGTTCTTGCTGTCTCTGTTGACATGGTGAAAATCATAGTCTAGATCTACAATGGCCAGATAGCCTGCTACGTTTTGATCTTCTAATCCTGTCAGTGCACCCAAAATGTTCTGTTTGTTTTCACCGACTATTATTTGACATTGTTGTTTATCCATGAACTTGCCATATAGTCGTGCATCAGAGAGACCTTCTACTAGTAAGAAGGCTGCACCTTTGTGAAGAGAACGTAACATCTTTACTTTGGTAATAAGGCGAGTTGCGTTTAAGAATTCTTTCAATAGTAAAGCCCCCCTATACGGAAAAAAGCTTACATCTATCATACCATTCTTTCTCCTTCGACAGAAAGAGTGGATATTCTTTCCTCCCTGTTCAAGATGAGAAAAAGGTCTTATAATGTAGTAAGATAGTGTCCACCAAAGGAGGTCTCGTCCCTGGATAAGCAAAAAAGTCGTTTTTCTCAAATTGGAAGCAAGATTGCCTTTGTTGTTCTTTTAGTATTTACTTTTCTTTGGGGTTTTCTTTCTGTAGGATTATATAGCGCTTATACTTTCTTTCGAGAAAAGCCAGCTTTTAATGTGGAAGATTTTGAAGTATCAGCAACATCTTTTATTTATGACAGCAAGGGTACGCTATTGTTTAAGCTTCATGGTGCCGAAAACCGAATTCCTGTTACGATAGAAGAAGTTCCCCAGCATTTACGCAATGCTTTTATTGCAGCAGAAGATATTCGCTTTTTCAGACATCATGGTTTTGATCCACAAAGTATCTTAAGAGCTATGAAAGTGAACTATCAATCCGGTTACATTGCTGAAGGGGCTTCTACGATTACGCAGCAACTCGTGCGTAACGTCTATTTATCTCCAGAGAGAACCTGGCGAAGAAAAGTCAAAGAAATTCATATCGCCTATCATTTAGAAAAAGAACTGGGCAAAAACAAAGTTTTGGAACTTTACTTAAATCGAATTTATTTTGGTGAAGGTGCCTATGGTGTAGAAGCAGCAGCTCGTACCTTTTTCGGTAAATCAGTTCAAGATTTATCGATTGCTGAAGCTGCTTTAATTGCCGGCATTCCAAAAACACCTACTTTTTACAATCCTTTTAACTCGAATGAAGCTGCTATGATACGGCGTAATACTGTCTTACATCAAATGTATCAATATGGTTTTATCAACTATTCGCAGTGGCAAGAAAGTCTCAAAGAACCGATTCATTTAGCACCTAGTTCTGCATCCAATCAACATACCTATCCTTTTTTCATCGACGAGGTAATTCGTGAGGCTATTTCAGTTCATGGAATTAAAGAAGAAGCCCTTTATGGTGGCGGTCTACATATCTATACGACACTGGATCGGGCGATTCAGGAGCATGCTGAAGATCTTTTTGCCAGACCAGAGCTTTTTCCACCGAGTCATGGTGAAAGACCTGTAGAAGCGGCTTTAGCTAGTATCGATCCACTAACAGGTCATGTTAAAGCACTTGTAGGAGGTCGTCGCTATGAAACGAGACGTTCCTTTAACAGAGCAACGATGATGCGACGTTCTCCCGGCTCTACGATTAAACCACTCGCTGTTTATGCTCCAGCACTAGAAGATGGATGGGAGCCTCAAAGCTTGCTTGTCGATCAGTCTCTTTCATTTCGTGGATATGAGCCTAAGAATTATGACGGATTCTTTCGCGGACAGACGACAATGGTAGAAGCAGTTGCTTTATCGGTAAATGTCCCTGCCGTTTGGCTCTTGGATCAAATTGGCGTTTCAAAAGGTTTCAATACGATGAAAGACATGGGCTTGCCTCTATCTACGAACGATAAACATCTGGCTCTTGCTCTTGGTGGCATGGCAGAAGGCTTTTCGCCCCTCGATATGGCCAAAGGGTATGCTGTTTTTGCCAATGGCGGGATGTCTGTAGAACCACGTACGATTATTCAGATTTATGATGCACAGGAAAATGCTCTTGTTCAACCACCTCAAACAAAAGAGGTTTTGTCTTTTTCTACTGCAAAAAAAATGACAGAACTCCTACAGAGTGCTGTCGTTTATGGTACAGGCCGAGAAGCCATGCTCTCTAGACCCGTAGCTGGTAAAACGGGAACTTCTGAACTTCCGCCTATTGCAATTTTTAATAATGTAAAAGGCAATCGTGATGCTTGGTTCGTCGGATACACACCAGAACTGGTTACAGCCGTCTGGATGGGCTACGATCAGACAGATGGGCAACATTACCTGCGTCAAATATATGGTGGTTCCTATCCGGCTAGACTTTTTCGAAACTTTACAGAAGGTGCTTCTACTTTCTTAGATCTTCGTTCCTCTCACGTCTTTACACAGTATCCACCTGCTTTTTCTGTCAGCCCACCTTATCGTGAGAATCGTTCTGATGAAGAAACAGAAAATCAGGAACAAGACTCTAGTCCGACTCCTTTACCTGTTCTTGACTTGGATGAGAAAGGCTCCGATTCTTATCCCGTTTACGATGCAGAAGTAGATTTGAGTGACTGGAACCAAGATGATTGGGTCCCATCCCTCACTGCTCCTGATAATTCTATTGAGGGGTTTCTCTCCGATGACGTATAAAGCCTCCACAAGGAATGATTTCGACTCCTTTTTTCTCCAAGCCATCCATCAGTAGATTCATGCCCAGAGAATCTGAGGCCATATGACCTGCTACGATGACTCGTAGGTGCAATTCAGCGGCCCTTTTTCTCTGAGCTTCTGGTAGGTGCATACAAATAATAGTTCCTATACCTGCCTTAGCTAGTTCATCAATAGATTTTTCAGGACCTGCTGTACCACCATTCATTTTGATGTACAACTTGCCTGTACGATTTTGAGGATTGCCTGCAATGACTTGAGGAACCATGCCATATTGAGCGGCCTGTCTATATTCTGGCAAATCCAATAGCATTTCTATGATGTCTTTAATTTTTTGTTTTTCATCATGCTCTTTATTTTCTTTGATTAGATAATTGGTCAAATATTTTTGAACTTGATTGTCTGCAGGCGAGTGCACTGCGAGAAATGGAATGTCTAATATACGAGCCAAATCTACATTTTTTTGGTGATTGGCTGGCAACAAGGCGCGTTGTACTTCGTTAATACGCTGACTCATCAAGGCTTCTGCTACGTTAATGGGTACGCCAGCTTCATAGAGCATTTCTTCTTGAACTTTCATCACTTGAAACAGTTGAATCTGTGCTCTACCCTGGGGATGATGCGTAATAATAAGATCAATCGGTTCACATCGTTGTCGTTCCTTGTCAGCCAATAAAAATTCACTACCATCTACATCAATACCAACGAGAGCTCGTGAGACATACCGTTCTTCGGAACCATATAGAATCTTGGTGTCACCATAGGGATTATCCCAGTCTTGATCCTCTGATAGAATAAGTCCTTTGTCTTTGCTTTTTCTAAATTTTTCTTTTCTTTCTTCAGCCAGAAGATCAAGCTCTTCTTCCGTCCTGACATCGGCTTCTTTGCCTTTTTGAACAAGCCATCGATAAATCTCTCCAAGCTGCATCTTATATCTCCTTTCAAAAATGAAAAAGGGACCGGTCTAGAAAGACCGGTCTTTTTGCTTAATTACGCAATCGCGCCAATATATCTTCCATTTGTGAAACTTTGCGACGTTCTTCTTCTACGATGTTGGCGACACAAGCTTCTATAAGCTTCATCTGCCTTTCATCAAACATGTTGATTAAGCGCTCTATACGAATTTTCTTGTCGTTAATTCTTAAGAGATTTACCTTATCTCCTGTCTTTAACGAGGCTGTATTGGCTTCATCGGTATCAATATGCAGTTCTGTCGCAACATTCTCGGGAGATACACGAACAACGACATGATCAAAGACAAGGCTTCTAGGACCGGGCACTATCACCATGGCATAATCTTTATGGCGAAAGCCCAGTTCCGTTGCATTTTGTTCTGTCATATGAATATGTCGCATTGCTACAATGAGTCCCTCATCGAGCTCTAGCTTTCCCTTGGGACCTACAAGTGTAACAGGTTCACTTCCATCTAGATCGCCCGATAAACGAATCGGCGGATTAACACCTAGCTTGATTCCGTCACTGGAAGTGATTTCTATTTGTGTACGGAAACGAGTCGGCCCAATGATTGCGACGTTGTCCATAGAACCTTTGGGTCCTTCGATTCGCAATCTTTCTTTGCACAGATACTGACCCGGTATGGATAACTCTCGCTTCGGTGTAAGCGCATAATCTTGACCGAATAAAGCTTCCAGATGCTCCGGGCTGAGATGGATATGTCTAGCCGACACTCCTGTCGATATGAGCACTGGCATCACTCTCCCATTAGGTTTTCCCATACTTGTTTATTCTAGCACAACTAAGTTCCCTTGAATACCTTATCCTTTCTATTGCTACTTGCATTAGAAAGCACGATTCGACTCAAGAATGTCGAATCGTGCTTTCTTAGTGCGCCTTTTAGAGGGTTAAAAGATGAATTTTCCTGCTTCTGTGTTAATCACTCTGTAGATCTGCTCTTCTTTGCCATTTAAAGCATTGATATAGATCAGGTATTCTTGATTGCCACGAACGGCACGGAATTCCCAACAAGGTACTTCTGTATAATTTTCTTTTGCGATTAAAGCAAGATTGGTGCCCGTTATTTCTACTTGATTGGAGACTCTTTGGCGTGCTTCATCTACACTAAGTCTTGTTTCTGGTATATTACGGTTGTGATGGAAAGTCAAGTAGGCGGTGGCATCATAACCTACTATCTCACTATTGTCCATAGCCACTCTTACTTTGATCTTATCAGGGTAAAGACTCATATCTCCTTCTGTTGCTACAAGTGTTACAACAGCCATATTGGAGTATTGCTCTACAGCCGTCGCTTCAAGATTTCGTATCCCTTTTTCTTCCATGAAATCTATTGCTACTCTAGCTGCTTGATCACGAGTTATGGTCGCATTGCCTACGGGACGATCTCTAAGCATCCAAATAACATGACCGCCCTGTTTAGATATATCCATGGTTACAGAATAGTTTTCTGGATCATTTTCAGGGGAAGCAGCAATCGAATAAGCTTCAATCGTCGCCTTTCCTTCACCGAGTACATTCAGTGTATGACCTTCTAATGCATCGGGACCTAGAAAGGATTGAGCGATTTGCAAAGCCTGTTCTTGCGTAATCTGACCTGTTCCAAGACCTCGTGGTTCAACTTTGATGGTACTTGAGTATTGGCCATCGTAATCAACGGCTGTGAATTTTTGCAGTTCCTCTTCAACAAACTGGAAATTGGCATAAATGGCTGGTGCTTGTGCTTCTGGACCTTGTCCAGCTACAGCAGTAACGACACTATTCCAGAGCATACTCAATGCAGTTTGCGGTTGCGAACCTTCTTGAAGTTCATGTCGACGAGCTTCTCTTTCCATGTCTATCCAGGCTAACTGGCCTGCATGAATTTGTTCACTCATCTTTCTAAGCTCATCTCGTAAAAAAACAGTCTGCTTGTGTAATTCACTCAGTTGCCGAATTTCTTCTGGTGTAAGTGCATTATTTTGATCAACTTTTTCTTGCGCTAAGGTCAGGCAAAAGTCACCCGTCTGATTCACAAATTCGTTGGTTCTACTGAGCAATAGCGTTGACATAGGTAATTGCCCTAAGTCGGCAGCAGCTTGCGAAGACTCGCGCCAGACATCAGTGAGTCCTAGTACAGCCTGGTTCGGTGAATTACTAACAAGAACCCGGGACATCTCAAGCTCCATGTTTTCCACATGGCCTGTCAAGTCCATAAAAGCTCTCTGATAATGATTCTCTGTTGTCATTCGATAGATTCTATTCTCAGTATATTGATTGTACGTTGCAAGCCCCAGACCAATGGTTGTGATTGCTAAAATACCTGCTAAAAAAGCAAGGGAGTTTTTAGTCTTTCTCAGTGCACCTTGTTCTTTTTCATGGTCTTTTCTTTCTTCTCTTTCATGTTCCAGATGATCGTTTTCGCGAAGATCTGACAAAACTGTTGCACCTCTCTCTTATAAACCGAAATTATGCTTTCCAATCCTTTTTACAACGGTACGGGTCCATATCCACTGACTGGTAGCTGTAGCAGGGTTCCAGTAGTAAAGACATCCACCTGAAGGGTCCCAACCATTTAAAGCATCCCGAGCCGCTCGATAGGCAGAAGCATCTTCTGGAAGGGGTATCCAGATTTGTCCATCATCAACGGCTGTAAAAGCTCGTGGTTGAAAAATTACACTGTGTGCTGTATTCGGAAAAGAAGGGTGTCGAATCCGATTAATAATAACGGCTCCAACAGCCACTTGACCTTCATAAGGTTCTCCTCTCGCTTCACCGTGAATGGCACGAGCCATCATCTGTAAGTCTGACTCTTTCGGGTAACCTACAGCACCGTCTTGTTGAGCTTGTGCTACTGAAACACCAGCTTTCCATTGTGCAGCGCCCGGAAGATTCGATGAAGGGTTGTTCCAAGAACTCCAACCGAAGAATCCAAGCAAACCAAATAAAAATCCAGCTACAATGGTTGCTGTAAGCTTATAGTAACGCAACTCATCTTCCCTCCCTGTTAAAATATATTTCTGCTCTATTTTTCAGCCGAGGCTTCTTCCCTATACGTAAAAAAAAAGAAAACGCTCCATTTGAAGCGCTTTTACTCTAAAATATTGTATTTCATAAGCTTTTGATAAAGGCCTGCACGAGAGATACCCAAAATCTGTGCCGCCTGTACTTTATTTCCTTTCGTTTTCAAGAGAGCTCTACGTATAGCGTTGATCTCTGTTTGTTCTAGTAAGCTTTGTAAGCTTTGAGGCTCTTTGCTTTGTATCCTGTGATCGTGGCCCGCTAGCTTTTGTAAATAAACGGGTAGATCCTTCAGTTCGATCCTATCGCCTTCTAAAAAATCATAAGCTCTTTCAATGACAGCGGTAAGCTCTTTGACATTTCCCGGCCAGGAGTAGCTAGTAAGGACAGTGAGAGCTTCTTCCGCTACAGCCCGAATGCCCATGCCCCGCTCTTTGTTATATTTCTCTACAAAATGCTGTACCAGTTGTGGTATATCTTCTAAATGATCTCGTAGCGGTGGAATAAAGAGGCTAACAACGGTAAGCCTAAAGTACAGATCTTCTCTAAAAAGTCCTTTGCGTACCAGATCTTCGAGATTTCGATTTGTGGTCGCAATAAGACGCAAGTCAAGGGGTTTTTTATGGCCTTCTTCATCAATCTGAAAACCCTGTCCCTGCAAAAGCTGTAAAAGCTGATATTGCATCGATAAGGGCATATCTCCAATCTCATCGATGAGTAAGGTGCCTCTATGGGCTAGTTTTACTTTACCTTGTATGTTTGCTGACGGGTCATCATCTCTCCCTTGAAACTCTCCAAATAATTCCTTCTCTAACTCTTGCGGTGCCGCTGTTCCACAGTGAACTTGTATAAAAGGGCCTTGCTTCCTCTGTGATTCAAAGTGAATAGCATGGGCTAGCAAACGCTTTCCTGTACCACTTTCGCCACGAATTAATACCGGTGTAGTGGCTATAGCAACGCGCCGAACTGTTTCTTTTAACATCGTAATGGAGTAGCTTTGACCGACGAGAGCATCAAGCGTGTATTTGGCGCCCCGAAACTTTTGTAGCTCATCTTTATAATAAGCCAGTTCTTGATCAAGTTTATTAATTTTTTGAGCGAGAGCATTCAATTCATGGATATTCTTAAACATAATTTTACCAACGGCCCCTACGACTTTCCCTTCTTTAAAGATGGGTATACGCATGGCGATAAAATCATGATTCCCAATCCGTTGTAATTCGCCTACCTCTGCCTGACCTGTCTCGAGCACAATATGAAGACGCGTATTTTCTATGACTTTTTTGACTGGTTTTCCCAATAACTCTACTTCTTCAAAGCCAAGAAAGCGACAGTAGGCTTTGTTCACCGTGGTGATAATTCCTTCACTGTTGACCACCATAATCCCATCATACGCATGTTCTAGAATGGTTTCTAAAGTACTTTTTATATCCTTCACTTTGCTTAACTCAGCAAGTAACCTTTCTTCGTCTACCAAGTTTTGAGCAGGAGAAGAATTCATTACAGGTGTTGATTTTATCAATATATCAAGCTGATCATTTGCACCAGCCATTGCTCTCCCCCCTCAATCTGTTCATAAATAAAAAGTGTATTCTTCAATGGTACAATTTCTCCTGCTTTCATAACAAATAGGAAAAGCCCTTACAAAGTAATAAGTACGTGAGAGTCGACTGCATCTAAGGGCAATTCTAATAGTTTATCTAGCAAATTCTCATACTTTATAAGGTAAGGTAAAGAAGTTAGCATTCGTTCTTGTGGTCTGTTATCAGGTAAAAGGTGACTCTTTAATTTGGCAAAATGACTTTTTAATTCTTGACAATTCTGTCGATGCCGTTGTTGTACTTTTTTCTCTAGATAGTCTATTTGTCCTAGAACACGTTCTAAATTTTCCTTTGTTAAGGCACCTATTTTGATATCCCAGTCTAATATCGGTTCGTGCACTTTTCCGTAGGCTTCCGTAATGTCTTCTCGAAGTGTAGCAAAAAGGCTATGGATTGATAAAGTATCTTGTTCTTTCAAAGCCTTTATCATCATTTCGTCGAAATTATTTCGAAAGTCAAAGAAAGTACTGTCGTAACGATGTAATATTTTGTTTATATGGCTTTCTATGAAAGTCACACTAAAGCGCGGAAAAATGGGAGGCATGGGTTGATTAAGTGCTCTATAGATTTCTCCATAAGAAGCAAAGTAGGCTATCTCACTAGGTCCTGCCACATAAGCGATCGTTGGTAATAGTCTATCTTGCCATAAAGGCCGAGAGATGACATTGCTCGAAAAAAGATGCGGTTCTTTGTTGGCCCTTGCAATGAGGTCGTCGGTAGTAAAGGTTCGGTCCGTTCCACGAAGTCGATAGAAATCTTTGTTATTGTTATTACACCTATCTTCCTCTTCTCTTATAAGCACCTTTCGCTCATCTTGATCGTGGTAGAAGAGAAAAAGTTGATTCCTAGACTTTTGAACCTGTGGCTCATAACCTAAGGCACGAATTTTTTCGCAACCTTGATGAAATGCTTCGGAAAGCGGTTTCTGATCTTTTATCAATTGTGTGAAAAAACTTTTTGTTGCTGGTAGTTCTTTGATGGCTTTGTTCATTGGATCGAATAGTACCAATCCGTAGGGAGCGGTTATGCGATATAGAATAAGAGCAAAGGCTTCATTCAAGGTGTTTGTTTTTTCTGTTAATTGTTCTAAAAAACATTTCCATTGGCGACCTTTTTCGTTGTTCGGCAAGTACGAAGTAAATATTTTAACAATCTGTTCCCAGTCTTCTGGTAACTTTGTGTGAGCAATTGGCTTTTTCTCTTCTCCTACAGGGATCGACAGGGTATGGACTTGCTCACCGATTGCAACCGATGCTTTTGAGACTTCTTCTACATCATGATCTTCTGAAGCGATCCAAAAGAGAGGTATGACAGGACGGTCTAGAAAAATTGACAATTGACGAGCTTTGGCAATGGCCGTAAAAGCTTTTAATAGGGTCAAGTGGGGTCCTGTAAATAGACCGGCTTGTTGACCGGTGACTACGACGAGACTATTATCTTGCCCTAGTTTTTTTGCTGCTTCTATTGTTTTATTTTCTTGGTCACTCTGGGTTAATGTTGCCAGTCGCCTTTGTTCTTGTACGAGTATGTTGGAAAGAGCTTGACGAGGTAGTGAGCTATATTCGTCAAGCCATTTGCTATGTCGCCAGTAAGATTCTAAGGAGCGATGATCATATGGAAAAAGAGAGGCAAGGGTTGCCTCCCTTTTTACGTAAGCCTGGGCTAAGCCTGTAAAAAGCGTATTGATTCTCTCGAGTTGCAAGAATCATCATCCTTCCCCTAAAAAGGTTTCATTGCGTTACAATGACCTTTCCAGGCTCTCCATCGATCACAAAACCAATGGGACTCGCTTCGATAATACCACCTTGATGGAGGGCTAACAAAGCTTCTTGAGCCTGTTCTTGCGGTACTGTAACGAGCAAGCCACCTGAGGTTATGGCATCAGCCAGGATATGACCCACTTGAGGAACAAGCTCTGGTGATAGGTGACAGTTTTCTTTGGCTACTTCTAAATTGCACTTGCTCCCTCCAGGAATGTAGCCTGCAAGGGCATAATCCCAGGCCTCTGGAATGACAGGTATATTGCCTGCATAAAGTTCTAAAGTGCAAGCAGAGGCTCTCGCCATTTCCAGACTATGTCCAAGTAATCCAAAACCAGTAATGTCAGTGCATCCACCGATATCGAAAGACTGTAAAATCTCACAAGCTTTCTTATTCAGTGTAGCCATCACTTCGATGGCTTTATTTCGCGCTTCTGGAGATGCTTTTCCATTTTTGATGGCTGTAGAAATAATGCCTATGCCAAGGGGCTTTGTCAAGATGAGTACATCACCTCGACGAGCACCGCCGTTGGTCCAAATTTTTTGGGGATGGACAATGCCTGTTACAGAGAGTCCATACTTTGGCTCCTTGTCTTGAATAGAGTGGCCACCTAACAAGACAGCACCTGCTTCTTGTACTTTCTCAGCGCCACCACGTAAAATCTCACCTAATACAGAAAGCGGTAAAGTCTGCGTTGGAAAAGCGACAATATTCATCGCTGTTAAGGGCTTTCCGCCCATCGCGTAAACATCGGAAAGGGCATTGGCTGCTGCAATCTGTCCAAACTGGTAGGGATCATCAACGATAGGCGTGAAGAAGTCAACCGTCTGAATCAAAGCTGTTTCTTCGTTGAGCTTATAAACACCTGCATCGTCACTGTATTCCAAACCGACAAGAATATTCGGATCTTTTGGGTACACTGGTAAATGACCCAGAACCTGGGCCAGGTCCGCAGGACCTATTTTGGACGCTCAACCGGCTTTGCTTGATAAGGCAGTTAAAGGCAAAAAAGCTTCTGTCATTGGCGATCCCTCCTTTTTATTTTTGCTCATGAGAATTTAGTATCTGAAAAGCTTCTTGTAAGCTTCTACATAGATCCTTTTCTTCCCTTTCTCGAATGGTTCGCATATCTATACAAAAGGCCTGATCCCGCAATCTTCCAATAACCGGTATTTCGAGACTTCGTAAAACATCGGCGAGTTCTTGGGTGCTTATATCTTTAGACCTGAATTGAATCAGCCAGGTCGGTAATTCCATTTCCGGTAAAGTTCCCCCGCCAACTTGAGAAGTGCCTGGCACAAGCTCGATGCTCCAAGATTCATCTAGCTTTTTCAATTCTTTCATCACAGCCTGGGCTCTCTTTTCTATATCTTCCAAGGAACGATAAAGTAGACATAAGGCAGGAATTCTTTGCTTTGCTTTTTCTGGATGGATATAGAGCTTTAATGTTTCTTCTAGAGCTACCAGGGTAAGCTTATCCACTCGGAGAGCTCTCGTGAGAGGATGTTGCTCTATCTCTGCGATCCACTCTTTTTTTCCTACAATTATACCACCCTGCGGTCCCCCTAATAGCTTGTCTCCACTAAACGTAACTACGTCGACACCACTGGCTACAACCTTTTGTACAGTCGGTTCTCCAAAAAAATCATCTTGCGAAGCCTGACTGATAAAAACACCGCTTCCTAGGTCTTCTACGACAGGTATGTTTTTTTGTCGGGCCAAAGCAACGAGCTCTTCTCTAGACACAGAGGCAGTAAAGCCAATAATTTTGTAATTGCTGGGGTGAACTTTTAAGATGAGGGCTGTTTCATCGGTCAAGGCATTTTGATAATCTTTTAGTTTCGTTTTATTGGTAGTTCCAACTTCTATCATAATAGCTCCACTTTGGGCCATCACATCAGGAATACGAAAAGAGCCTCCGATTTCTACAAGTTCACCTCGTGAAAGAACTACTTCTTTTTTGCTAGCAAGGGCTGTAAGCACTAAAAGAACTGCTGCTGCATTATTATTAACAACAATGGCGTCCTCTGCACCCGTAAGTTCCCGTAATAGGCCTCGTACGTGATCATAGCGCTTTCCTCGTTGGCCTGTAGCAAGGTCAAACTCTAAATTGGAATAGCTAGAAGCTAGGCTAACAATGGCCTCAATGGCTTCTTCCGCCAATGGTGCCCTCCCTAAGTTGGTATGCAAGATAATACCTGTACCGTTGAGCACTCTGCGAAAAGGGCGCCTTTTTCTTTGCCCTATTATTTTTTTGAGGTCGGAGCAGATCTCGTCGTTCCATCTTTCTTTGTCTTGTTCTTGTTGTTTCCCTTGTAGTAAGTTTTCTCTAGCCTGCGCTATGAGCCCTTGAATGAGCTTGACTGCGTCCTCATATTCTGCAGGGTCAAGGTTATCCCGAGCTACATAGGATGATAAGACATGATGAACAGCAGGTAAGTTACGCAGTGATGCCTTTCTATCTTGAACCAGCAAGAGGCTTTCTCTCCTATCTCATTCTTTCGTTACATATTATAGCATAGAGCAACCTAGAAGATAAAAAGTCTTCTGTCAGAAAAGCACTGACAGAAGACTTTTTATCGAATCTAATTATTTGTTTTATTCTGGCTTTGGTGCATCTACAGGACAAACATCTACACAGGCACCACAATCTATACAAGCTTCTGGATCAATATGATATTTATCGGGTCCTTCACTGATTGCATTTACAGGACATTCCGGTGCACAGGCACCACAGGAGACACAGTCATCGTTGATAATATGTGTCATAAGCTCACCTCCATTGATAATGTAACCAAGGGGTGTGCTTTCCTATTCAGGAAGATTTAAAACGATGAAGGATTACAGCGTTGTACGAAAGCTTCAATTTTATCTAATGCTGCTGTTAAATTGGCCATAGAAGAAGCGTAGGAGACACGGATAAAACCATTGCCACTTTCTCCAAAAGCATTGCCCGGTACGACGGCCACTTGCTCTTCTTTCAGTAACTTTTCGCAAAACTCTTCACTGCTTAAACCAGTTGAACGAATCGAAGGGAAGGCATAGAAAGCACCGCGGGGTGTAAAGCAAGAAAGACCAATTTGGTTAAATCTACCTACCACATAACGACGACGCTGATCATATTCTATAAGCATACGTTCTTTTTCACTTTGCCCATTTTTTAAGGCTTCGATAGCTGCCATCTGCCCCATAATCGGTGCACAAAGAATGGTGTACTGGTGGATCTTCGTCATTTGCGCAATAAATTCTTCATTGGCACAGACATAACCAATGCGCCATCCTGTCATTGCATAGTTCTTAGAAAAACCATTAATTAATATGGTCCTATCTCTCATACCGGGCAAAGCAGCAAAGCATTGGTGCTCTCCTTCATAGGTCATATCAGCATATATCTCGTCGGCTAAAACGAGTAAATCATGTTTTTCCACAAATCGAGCAATTTCTAATAGTTCTTCTCGGGTCATAATGGCGCCTGTTGGATTGTTAGGGTAGCAAAGAACGAGAATTTTTGTTTTATCTGTAACCTTTGCTTCTAGGGCTTTACTTGTCAATTGAAAGTCATCTTCGACATACGTTGGTACGTGGACTGCTATTCCACCAGCCATGGTTACAGTTGGCGCATAAGAAACGTAGCAAGGCTCAGGAACTAAGACTTCTTCACCCGGTACAAGTAAAGCTCTCATAGCCAGATCAACAGCTTCTGATGCACCGACTGTGACCAGGGTTTCTTCAAGAGGTTTATAGGTCACGTCATAGTGTTTCTCTACAAAATAACTGATTTCTTTACGAAGTTCCGGTAAGCCAAAGTTAGAGGTATACATGGTATAACCTCGTTCTAAACCGTAAAAGCAGGCTTCTCGAATATGCCAAGGGGTAACAAAGTCAGGTTCTCCAACACCGAGAGAGATGACACCTTTTGTGTTCGCTACTAGATCGAAAAACTTGCGAATGCCTGAAGGCGGCAAGTTCTGAATGACAGGATTGATATATTCTTTTGCTGCTCTCATGTCTACGGACTCACCTTCAATCGATGATCTTCTGCTTTTTCATCAAAAATAGCGCCATCACTTTTATATCGCTTTAGAACAAAATGGGTAGCTGTAGCTTGTACGTGTTCCAACACAGCTAGCTTTTCAGCAACAAATAAAGCAACTTCCTTCATTGTTTTTCCTTCTATTACGACGGAAAGGTCGTAGCCACCTGACATTAGAGACAGGGACTTTACTTCAGGGTAACGATAGATGCGTTCTGCTACTTGATCAAAGCCAACGTCTCTCTGGGGAACTACTTTGACGTCGATCATGGCTGTTACAACTTCATCCTCGACTTTTTCCCAGTTAATTAAGGCTGCATACTTTAAGATGGTACGGTTTTCTTCTAATTCACGAATGGCTTCTTGTACTTGTTGGCTTGGTAAGCCGACCATCAAAGCGATTTGATCTACAGAAAGGCGACAATCTTTCTGTAATATATCAAGAATCATCTTTTTTTCTTGCAAGCTCAAAGTATAACACTCCTTTGTTCTATTCTTACTATTATTGACAATTAAAAAACCCCCGTCCCCCACAAGGGACGAAGGCTTTGCCAACGCGGTACCACCCTACTTATCAGTCTAATAGACCAATCTGCTCATGTATGCCTGTAACGGAGGCAACCGGTTCCCCTACTAAGATACGTAAAAACTGTTCAGGTCACAGCTCAAGGGGGGCTTTCTCCATCTCTACTAGCCCGGCTTCCACCATCTCCGGTTCGCTATCTAGTAAGTTCTATGGATACTCTTCCCTGTCATTGCCATTGTGTATTCTAATGTAACATTATTCCTATTGTACACTTCCTGTTGCAAAAGATCAAGACTGTGACGATAAGGGACCTCGTCCTGTAGATTATCGAATTCCAGCACGTAAAATCCTTCTTTTTAAGCGTAGAGGACTGTGTAGATCCGTATTGGCAATATAGATAACCTGTAAACCGAGTTGGCGACAAATATACTCTCTACGTCCGGAACGGCGAGGCGAAGAGGCGCATAGGATAGCAAAGCCTTTCGCCGGTACGTAAGCGGCAAGCCCTGTCGTACCTGGGGGACTTCCAGCGACAACTTCACAATGGGGGTAAATCTCTTGTAACGTTCTAAGTAGAATTACTTCAGTATAATCTTCTACTTCTTTTTGTTCTTTTTTCTTTGGTGCTGTTTCCTTCAAAGGCGCCGCAAAGGCTTGTACACCATTTTCTTGACCACGAACCTGTTCTTCTCTATTATTTGCGGTATCTTCATTTTCTACAACTACTTCTGTTACAGGAAGGGCTTCCATGGTCGATACAACATGGATAATCTCTCTTTGTTGCTCCTCCTCCCAGGCTTTTGCTCTCTCTTGAAGTCCTTGTTGTAGGTATTCCTCTAGAGTACTTTGAAATTCTCCAAAACTGCGTAAAACATTCGGTTGCGGTAATTTTTGTTGGAACAGTTGTCGTATTGTTGCTTCTACGTATTCTTTTCGGCCTTCTACAAGAAGTTCACAAAGTGTTAGGAGCTGTTCCATCATTCGTACGCCTTCTGCAAAACGCTCATCTCGATAAGGTCCTACCATCATGCTTACCTGACTGGCTTCATCAATAATCTGGTCTAAAAGACGTAAGATTTGTTGTTCTAGATGACGTTGTTCCTTGGCAATCATATGAAATTGTCCTCCTTTCAGAGCTATCAACTTGTCCTATGTCTGTAAAATTTATGCAATTTCTTTTTTGGATAGACCAGTTCTAGGAATTGCTTTTTTTGCATATATTTTTAGAGTGCCATTGACGATATAGTAAAGAGGTGTCTGTATGAATAAAAAAGAGATAGAGCTTTCTCAATCGGAACATCAAATTCTATCAAGAGTTGATCAGTATTTTCGAGGTCGAAATATGACGATAGAAGAAAAGCTTTTTTACGCGAAATTAATCGTAACGCTTGACTTAGAGTCAGGTCACTATTCGAAAGATCAAGAAAAAAATAAATTAGAGTTGTTTTCTGCTCATGTAGATAAACTAAGAAAAAAACTTCATGAGCAGGTGGGTTGATTCTGGCCTTTGTGTTTGATCAATCTTTTTTAGAATCAGAGAAAAAGCCCTTCGGTCTATTGATATGACCGAAGGGCTTTTATTCTGATTTACATGACTAAAACATGAGAAATCTTTTCCTCAGAATCAGATATTCTACAAAGAAACCAAGAATAGCAATTAGAATTATGGCCCCAATTAGATATCGTTGATAGAGGACTTTTCTTTTGAGTGATTCGATTTCATCTTCTTTCTCTGCTGTAAAAATCTCTATTTCTTGTTTTTGTTTCTGTAAATTCTCTACTCTTCCATCAATAGTTAATTTGTCTTCTGCCAATCGGTATGCGCTTTTTGATAAATCTAGTACCTGTAGGCTCAAGTCTTTCACTCTTTGTTCATAATAGGCTTCTGCTGTGCTGTCAGGTGGGGGTAAGATGGCATTCCAGATCACATCGCCTTCTGATTGTGCTGGCTTACTAACACCTGTCACATGGGCTATCGTAGGAGCGATATCAATGGTGCGCACAGGCGGTAAGGTGATATTCATCTTCATCTTAGGGCCTGCTACTACCAGTGGTAATAATAATTCTTTATCTATGGCATTTTTTGTATTTTCTTTATGAGAATAGGATAAAGCGTGATCTGATGTGATAATCCATAGTACATCTTCAAAAATACCTTCTTCTTTCAAGAAATTAGCCCAACGACCGATTTGATGGTCTGCATCTGTAATCGCTTTCAGATAATCTGGGCTATCAATTCCTGCTTTTTTACCGACCTCTGCGGGGCTTGTGTACAAGACCAGGGTTGCAAAAGGCTTGTTATGCTTCCATGCATCTATGGCTTGCTCGGTAATATCGAGATCTTTTTTTGTACTATCGATAATCTTGTGGTGAAAGCCTGATAAAAGCGGTGCTATTGCTTCTTCATCCGTTGCTACAATCATGGTGCTTCGTCCCTGGCCTAACATTACATGAAAAATTGATTCTACAGCAGCTTTTTGTGTAGACTTTATAATTCCATGGCGATTGGGGCTAGCGCCTGTAGAAAGTGATACAAGTGCTGAGGGATTGCTCGGTGGATAGACGCCAATGGCTTCTTCTAACTTGACACCGACTTTTGCAAAGTCATGAAAGTTGGGTGTATATGTTTTGAGCAGACTGTCAGTGCTGATGCCGGATAGTACCACAATCATTACATGCTGAACTGGTTTTACCGATCGATCTTGTATTATTTGTTCATTAGACCAGGCTGCTGAACCCTTCACGAGGGTAAGTATTAGGCATATCGTAATGATTCTTATTAAAGAAAGACTCTTCATAAAGGCTGTCCCTCCTACCCCTTGTCCCGCCTTATATGAATATATATGCTCTCCTACCTATCCTAATGAATGAAAAAACCTGTGAAGGCCTTTGGGACCCTCACAGGTTACATGGATTCTATGGCTTTATTATCTCATACCAGGACAACCGCCCGCAGCTGCTCCGGGACAAGACGGCGCTATGCTGGGACTACATCCTCTAGTACTGCAAGCGCTTTTTTGTGATTTACCTACAAAAAAGCCGGTTATCTTAACTGTAGCTCCCTGGGTTCCACATTCTGGGCAGGGAACTTTCTCTCGTTGATGATAAGAAGTAAGTTCTGAAAAAGCATGACCACATTGTTTGCATTCAAAATCGTATGTCGGCATTCCCTAAAAGGCTCCTTTATAATGTATCCTTATTCTTTCGGAGGTTCTGTCTGTTCTGGCTGCTTCTCTTCTATCAGTTGATCGATGACTTCTACTTCTTTTACAATGCCTAGCTTTTCTTCGATAACTTCAATGCGAGCCACTAAGTCATCGTATTCTTGACGGGTAATTAGACCCATATCACCTCGAATACGAGTAAATTCTGTCTTAATGGTGTCAGAAATCGCCTCGCGTTGTTCACGACCTTTTTCCACCACTTCGCTGACTACTTTAGCCGCTTCTTCTTTGCTTAATTCACCTTTTTTAACTAGTTCTTCGGCCAGCTGTTCGGCCTTTTCTTTGGTAATTGTGATAGCACCAAGTCCTGCCATCATGGTCTTACGGAAAACGTCTTTCATCTTTTCATACTCTCCTTTCAGATGTCCAAAGGTTGGAAGGACACGGCTATAGAACCAGGTCCTGTATGAACAGCTATAACAGGTCCAACGGAGTGAATCGTTGGACTTGCTGCTGGGACAGCCTTTTGAATCATTGCTTGCATTTCTTTGACTTCAGCTTCGGCATTGACATGAGATAAAGCGATTCGTAAAGGTCCTTGCTGTTGCCAATTCTCTTGTATATACTCTGCTATTTTACGGTAGGCTTTTTTTCGAGTCCGAATTTTATCGTAAACTTCTACCTTCCCCTGATTTTGTAACCAAAGTACAGGTTTAATGCTAAGTAAGCTCCCAAATAGCGACTGCGCTCTGCCAATGCGACCACCACGATGTAAAAAGTCTAATGAGTCTAATAGAAGTAATAATTTATGCTTTTCTCGAGCTGCTAGAGCATTTGATACAATTTCTTGCAAAGCGAGACCCGAGTCAATACCTTGGCGAATCGATTCTAATTGAATTCGTAAGCCTGATACGGTTGACCATGAGTCAATCACATGAATATCTCGATTTTCTAGAGTACGAGCTGCCATGGAAGCTGATTGATAGGTACCACTGAGATTGGCTGACAGGTGGATAGAGATGACGGAACTTCCATCAGAAGTAAGTTGATCATAAAGTTCTTGGAATTCACTCATTGGTGGTTGTGAGGTTGTTGGTATAGGATTGGCATGACGAAGAAATTGTGCAAATTCTACATGATCCGTCTCTGCATCAAGTTGACTGTCATTGTTAGAAATAACACGTAAAGAAACAACGTGACATTGTAGAGACTTAATTTCTTCATTGGTAAGATAGGCTGTGCTATCTGTTACAAGATGAATGGTAGACAAGAATCTTTCACTCCTCGGTAGCCATACATAGCCTTCTTTATCATTATACCACTATTAACAATATTTTTAACCTTTGTTTTTACTTTCATCGTATAGCTTACAGAAAAATGGTCATATTATGAATGCTCCGCTTTTTGGTGGATATATCTCTCCCTGCCAGCGCTATATGCGCTGGATTTTTTTTGCGTTAAAAACCGGGCTCGTAAAGGCCCGGTTTAACGATACCGATAATGAATCTGCTTTTTCTTCATCAACATTGATCCAACATACATGGCTGCTGGGATGGCAACTGCATGAAAAGCAAACCAGCCTGGCTTCCCAAATTCAAAACCTGTATCATGAATCGCCGTTTTGCCACGGCGTTCCCACATATATTTCCCTCCTTTCTTCAATGATTCTATTTTTTATCTACCTATAGTGTAGGAAATAGATCTTCTAAATATCCTCGGAGAAGACTGGTTATTTTAACTTTTTTGCTCATATTCAAGACCTAAAATTTTTATTACTTCTTCATTGACGATCCCATCAACAGGCACGTTGTTTTTTTGCTGCAGATCTTTTATAGCTTCTTCGGTAGCGGGGCCAAATCGGCCGTCGCTATATCCAATATCATAGCCTTTTTCTCTTAATTTTCTTTGAATAAAAACAATGTCTTGACCTGTTTGCCCAATTCTATACTTTGACTTGCTTAAAGGAAATGTGCGATTGTCTATAACTTCAACGATTGTACCAACAGGAATCCAAGAGTAAATTTCTCCCACGTCATCGTTAAACATGCGAAAACATCCTTGGCTTTGGCTGTGTCCAATGCTCCATGGCTTATTGGTCCCATGGATACCATAAAGACCCCAGGGAACGTTAAAGCCCAGCCAATAACCACCGAAACCTCCACCCCAGCCTTTTTGTTTCTCTATAACTTTCCAGTCTCCAATGGGTGATGGTGTTTTTGCTTTTCCCGTAGAGATGGGATAGACCATATATACTTCACCATCAGAAAGTATCGTAAGTGTATGTTGTTGAATATCCGCTTGAATGGATACCTTTCCAGGGGGCGGTGGCGTAAAAGGTCTAGCTCCTTCTGCCTGAGCTACTTCCATAGGCGACTCCATCAATGGCCATGTCTCTTCTGTCACATAACCATCGATTTCAACACCTCGTGAATTTTGTAGCCTTTTTACGGCTTCTACTGTTTCAGAGTCATAAATACCGTGGATTGTACCTTCATAGAACCCTAGCTCTTTAAGTCGTTCTTGAAACTCTTCTACATCCGTCCCTTGTAGTGGTGGTACAGCCGGATAGAGAATCCTATCTTCTTCTAAACAAAAGATACACATTTCTTCTTCCAGAGCAATCCTTTCTTTCCCCTCTACATGGTTCCAGAGTAACCACCCACCACCAAAGATGGCTACGACCATAAGTCCCATGAGCATCCATCGGAACCTCTTAACATGAATGGCAACAAACATAGCCGTCTCCCTTCCCTTTTCTCTTCCTTTTCATAGTTTTGTCTAAGATCAATCATACTCTAGAACTTCTAACCGTATGATGGTGACAGGCTAGCAAAAAAGGGAGGAGTTTGTTGTGGCTAGTCTGATACGAAAAGGAGGGAGAAAAAGAGGTTTTATCTACGTAAGCACATTCTTTTTTCTAACCTGTACCCTACTGGCTTCCTGGTTTATGTGGAAACAAAATCAAATATCTTCCTTACAATTTATTGTCTATTTGAATGAAAGAGAAGATAAAACTGTTGTGGCTGAAGAGATTGATTATAGCCAGCTTGAACAAAAGATTAAAAGCTACCTTTATCGCTTTAGTGGTACCTATGGTCTCTATGTAGAAGATTTAGCTACAGGTGCAACGCTAGAAATTAATGCAGATAAATCTTTTCCTGCAGCAAGTGTTATCAAGGTACCACTTATACTTTTTTTATATTCATTAGCCATTGATGATCGTATCGATCTAGATGAGGAAATGGTTTTAGAAGCAGGGGATATTGAATCAGGTACAGGTATCTTAAAAACGGAAGCAGTCGGAACAACTTATACACTTCGCCAGTTGGCACAATATACGATAGAATATAGTGACAATAGTGCTACGAATATGTTGATGAGACGTCTCGGTAGAGAAAACTTTTATTTTTTTCTCCGTCTTATGGGTGCTGAAATCATTCCCCTCGGTCCTGGAAAGGGGAACATAATGTGCGCTCGTGATGCCGCTTTATATTTAAAAGGTGTCATGGCACTTCGAGAACTCCATCCTGAGTATGGTCAAGAAGTTCTCCAGTATTTACTCAATAGTAAGTTTGATGATCGCATTCCTGCTGGAATTCCTAAAGGTATTCAAGTAGCCAATAAAATTGGAACACAGGTAAATGTGGTCAATGACGCGGCCATTGTTCTTCTTAATGGAAAACCTTATGTGATTGCAATTCTCTGTAGCCATATTCATGAGCAAGAAGCAGTAGGAGCAATTGCTCAGATTTCAAAGCTCGTCTTCGAATACCACCGACAATATGTGCCTCTAGATATTTTTACCGAAGAAGAGGGTATTTCAAATTAAGTTGCAACTGCACACCTAATCATCTTCTGCATACCATGTAGTGGAAACGCTTTCCACCATTAACAGAGTTATGCAGAAAGGAGTGCTATAACATGGGTCACGCTTACGGCTTCTTCGGTGGCCTCCGTAACATCGCTGGTTTAGTCATAGCCTTAATCGTCATTGGAGCCTTTTTCCCTTGTCTTTTTGATCGCCGCTGCTAAATTCTAATTAATATTTCTTCTTTCAGAAGGGAGGCTTTTACTGTGAGCACAGCGGGAGTATATGGTGGTTTCTATGGCAACGATATTGTCGCTTTAGCCATTCTGATAATCATTATTGCAATTCTCGGAACAGCAAGTTGTTCTCCTCTTTGCCGATAAACAACTGTAACTTTTATAAAAAAGCAATCGCGATGCGATTGCTTTTTTTCTTTTGCTCTTTTTTTAATACTCTGGTAATATATTATTTACAATCCTCTGTACAAAGGAGACGTTATTTAATGAGTAGTAAGAAAAGTACTTCAATGATTTCTAAGATTCCTGGTTTTCGTACGGGTACGCCCTGGAAAATGGGCTTGGCTGCCGCATTTTATGTTTTTATTCTTTTCTATGCTTATCTTTTAACTACAAGTAGTTCAAACGAAAGCCCACAAGAAGCAGACATTACCAACAACGAGCAATCCATTCCGGTTACAGCTTCTGTGCAAGAACAACCAACTGAACCAGTACGCACTTTGGGTATTACAACAGATGAATTCAAAAGTAGTTTTAATGCATTAGCAACACTGGAAATCGGTGATCTTACAATTGATGAATTTGCCGTTACAGAAGGTAGAGCTCAAGATGTAGTGCGCTTTTCTTTTAGAGATCTTTACGAAATTATGGGTACTGTTAACAAAGATGACAATACCTTACGAAATATATCCATCATTGGTCCTGGTGGTGATGAGCTAGTAACGTATATTGAAGTGCTTATAGGCGCAACTGATTCTTCTATAGAGGGGGAAGGAATAGCGCTTATACTAGATGAGTTGGGCCTTCGTGGAACGAACTTCGACCTTTCGTCTATGAAAACAGAGTATGTTTATAATGAACATAAGTATATAATTTCCGGCACGAAAGTACTGGGACTTACTTTTACGATTCAACATCGTTTTGACAGGTAGATATTGATATTTGATTTTAGGATAGATAAAGGTCGCTGTAGCTACCTACGATTCATTGTAGGACCACAGCGACCTTTTTATGTACAATTATCTTTTGCTTGGTTTTTTTACAAACATTTCTTTAATTTTGAAGAATAAAGTACTTACGAAAATGATTGGCCAACCTATGAAAAGAAGTCCTTTATAATTTGTACTTAAATCTTTCCATTTACGGTCTACTTCTTCATTGGCTCTCATCCAGTACCAGAACAGGGCACCTAAAAGGTAATAGATAACAAAAATAAGCGATAAAGTTATTACTGTATTCAAGAAGACACCACCTTTTAATAAAGTTTATTTTCATGAACTACTCAATATTTTAACATGAAATTTGCTTTTCGTGTTAATGCTTACACCCTCTTTCATTATTTTAGGACGCTTTTTTATAACATCCTAGCAAAAGAAAGGTAAGAGAACACAGAGGAATTAATAAAATACTGTATTGACACATAGCTATTCATAATGCAAATAAGCTTCCCTCTGTATTCATCTATAGTTCATAATTTCTAAGCATTCGGTTTGCATTCAAGTAAAGTTTTTTTGTATAGTTATATATTAAGACGTTTATTGAGTTGCCTGTAAAACTTTTTGAAGCAGCTTTTTGGTTTTTAGTCTCGCTTTACTTTATCGGTATCGTCTTTGCTTGATTTAACAATTTCATAGAGTATCCAAAAGGCTCCTACGATAAGAACGACAATTCCAGCCCATCGATTAAATCCAAAAAGGAGGGCGCCTAAAAGCATTAAGATCAAGGCAGCGCCAATATGCTTTCCTTTTACTTTAACCCAAAACTCATCGGATATCACTCTAATCACCTCAGCTATAGTGTTCCTATAGGAGGGCAAAAATATTTGAGGATCCGTGGGATGCAAAAAAGTCTGTTATCATTGTAATTTGCAATGATAACAGACTGCTGTTATTCATATGGTGCGAAAGGAGGGACTTGAACCCTCATGGAGTTACCCACACGCCCCTCAAACGTGCGCGTCTGCCGATTCCGCCACTTTCGCATTCTCTATGGAGCCACTGGCCGGGATTGAACCGGCGGCCTTATCCTTACCAAGGATACGCTCTACCGACTGAGCTACAGCGGCATAAATGGCGCGCCCGGAGAGATTCGAACTCCCGACCTGCTGATTCGTAGTCAGTTACTCTATCCAGCTGAGCTACGGGCGCATTGTGTATGGAGCGGAAGACGAGATTCGAACTCGCGACCCTCGCCTTGGCAAGGCGATGCTCTACCACTGAGCCACTTCCGCATTTTTTTGGTGCGGTCGAGAGGACTTGAACCTCCACAGCCTTGCGACCACTAGAACCTGAATCTAGCGCGTCTGCCAATTCCGCCACGACCGCAATGTGAGGTAATGGTCGGAGCGACACGACTTGAACGTGCGACCTCTACCACCCCAAGGTAGCGCTCTACCAAGCTGAGCTACGCCCCGACAAATAATGGGGTGTGATGGTGACCCGTAGGGGATTCGAACCCCTGTTACCGCCGTGAAAGGGCGGTGTCTTAGACCACTTGACCAACGGGCCTTTTTGGTTGCGGGGACAGGACTTGAACCTGTGACCTTCGGGTTATGAGCCCGACGAGCTGCCAGCTGCTCCACCCCGCGTCATTATGGCTCCTCGAGTAGGACTCGAACCTACAACCTACCGGTTAACAGCCGGTTGCTCTACCGATTGAGCTATCGAGGAATATTGTTTTAGCTCAATGATTCTTTTCAGAGTATATTCCCTGAAAACTACACAGAGAAATAATAGCGATGTAATAGAGTAGGTTAAGTCCTCGACCGATTCGTACTCGTCAACTACACGCCTCACGACGCTTCCATCTCGAGCCGATCAACCAGGTCATCTTCCTGGGGTCTTACCTACTTACGTAGTGGGAAGTCTCATCTTTGGGTCGGCTTCGCGCTTAGATGCTTTCAGCGCTTATCCGGTCCCGACTTGGCTACCCAGCGCTGCATTTGGCAACACAACTGGTACACCAGCGGTCGGTCCACCCCGGTCCTCTCGTACTAGGGGCAGCTCCCGTCAAACTTCCTTCGCCTGCGATGGATAGGGACCGAACTGTCTCACGACGTTCTGAACCCAGCTCACGTACCGCTTTAATGGGCGAACAGCCCAACCCTTGGGACCTACTTCAGCCCCAGGATGCGATGAGCCGACATCGAGGTGCCAAACCTCCCCGTCGATGTGGACTCTTGGGGGAGATTAGCCTGTTATCCCCGGGGTAGCTTTTATCCGTTGAGCGACGGCTTTTCCACTCAATGCCGCCGGATCACTAAGCCCGACTTTCGTCCCTGCTCGACTTGTTAGTCTCGCAGTCAAGCTCCCTTCTGCCTTTACACTCGTCGACTGATTTCCAACCAGTCTGAGGGAACCTTTGGACGCCTCCGTTACTTTTTAGGAGGCGACCGCCCCAGTCAAACTGCCCACCTGACAGGGTCCTTACACCCGATGAGGGTGCCAAGTTAGAACTTCAGTGCATTCAGAGTGGTATCCCAACAGCGACTCCACGAAACCTAGCGGCCTCGCTTCTACGTCTCCCACCTATCCTGTACAAAATCCACCAAAATCCAGTGTCAGGCTACAGTAAAGCTCCACGGGGTCTTTCTGTCCTATCGCAGGTAACCCGCATCTTCACGGGTATTTCAATTTCGCCGAGTCCCTCGTTGAGACAGTGCCCAGATCGTTACGCCTTTCGTGCGGGTCGGAACTTACCCGACAAGGAATTTCGCTACCTTAGGACCGTTATAGTTACGGCCGCCGTTTACTGGGGCTTCGGTTCAAAGCTCTCACCTTTCCCCTTAACCTTCCAGCACCGGGCAGGCGTCAGCCTCTATACTTCACCTTTCGGTTTCGCAGAGACCTGTGTTTTTGTTAAACAGTCGCCTGGGCCTTTTCACTGCGACTCTTATCTTATTCGACAAGAGTACCCCTTCTCCCGAAGTTACGGGGTTATTTTGCCGAGTTCCTTAACGAGGGTTCTCTCGCGCGCCTGAGGATTCTCTCCTCGCCTACCTGTGTCGGTTTGCGGTACGGGCACTTGTTTTCTCCCTAGAGGCTTTTCTTGACAGTGTGGAATCAACAGCTTCGCTACTTAATTTCGCTCCCCATCAGACCTTCGAGTATTGCCGCGCGGATTTGCCTACGCGACCTCTACTGTCTTTGGCCATGCTCGACCAGCGGCATGGTCTGTTTATCCTCCTGTGTCACCCCATCGGTCAAACAAAAACTAGTGGTACAGGAATCTCCACCTGTTGTCCATCACCTACGCCTTTCGGCCTCGGCTTAGGTCCCGACTTACCCTGGGCGGACGAGCCTTCCCCAGGAATCCTTAGGCTTTCGGCGGGCAGGATTCTCACCTGCCTTTTCGCTTACTCATACCGGCATTCTCACTTCCATTTACTCCAGCCAACCTTTCAGTTGACCTTCTGCGCCAATGGAACGCTCCCCTACCCAGTGTATCTTAAATACACTGCCGAAGCTTCGGTGAACTGTTTAGCCCCGTGTCATTTTCCGCGCAGCGTCACTCGACCAGTGAGCTATTACGCACTCTTTCAATGGTGGCTGCTTCTAAGCCAACATCCTGGTTGTCTGGGCAACGCCACATCGTTTTCCACTTAACAGTTACTTGGGGACCTTAGCTGTCGGTCTGGGCTTTTTCCCTCTCGACTACGGATCTTAGCACTCGTAGTCTGACTCCCGGTGATAAATCGTGGCATTCTGAGTTTGACAGGGTTCGGTAACCGGTGAAGGCCCCTAGCCCTACCAGTAGCTTTACCTCCACGATTCTTACATCCGAGGCTAGCCCTAAAGCTATTTCGGGGAGAACCAGCTATCTCCAGGTTCGATTGGAATTTCACCCCTACCCACACCTCATCCGCCAACTTTTCAACGTTGGTCGGTTCGGGCCTCCACGTAGTGTTACCTACGCTTCACCCTGGACATGGGTAGATCACCTGGTTTCGGGTCTGCAACTACGAACTTTTTCGCCCTTTTCAGACTCGCTTTCGCTTCGGCTTCGGCCTCTTCAGCCTTAACCTTGCTCGCAATCACAACTCGCCGGTTCATTCTACAAAAGGCACGCCGTCACACTTATATAAGTGCTCCGACTGCTTGTAAGCATACGGTTTCAGGTTCTATTTCACTCCCCTTCCGGGGTGCTTTTCACCTTTCCCTCACGGTACTGGTTCACTATCGGTCGCTGAGGAGTATTTAGCCTTGGATGGTGGTCCACCCGGATTCCGACGGGATTTCACGTGCCCCGCCGTACTTGGGATCCCTTCTAATCTCTTTCGCTCTTTCGTCTACAGGGGTTTTACCTGCTGTGCCGAGCCTTTCCAGACTGCTTCGACTAGAGCAATTGAGACCGTTGTGAAGGTCCCGCAACCCCATACCTCATAAGAGATATGGTTTAGGCTTTTCCCCGGTCGCTCGCCGCTACTGGGGGAATCTCGTTTTGATTTCTTTTCCTCCGGGTACTTAGATGTTTCAGTTCCCCGGGTTGTCCTCGTACACCTATGGATTCAGTGTACGATACTTGGATATGACTCCAAGTGGGTTGCCCCATTCGGGTATCCACGGTTATAACGCCTGCTTGCGGCTCACCGTGGCTTTTCGCAGCTTACCACGCCCTTCTTCGACTCTCAGCGCCAAGGCATCCACCGTATGCCCTTAGTAACTTAACCTGCTTTTTGGAAGTTTTTTAACCGCAGAGACGCAGAGGTCGCAGAGGGTTTTAAAGGTTTGAGCCTTTATACGCCTTGTTACTTCTTTGTTTCTTGCGATTATCTTCCGAAGTTTTATTACATCGCTTTACTTGCTTTCTCTGTGCAGTTTTCAAGGAACAATTTGTTGGGGTTCTTCCTCAGTGCTTCGAGTCGACTTGAGTTATTATATCTTAATAATTCCTCTGCGTTCTCTGCGCCTCTGCGGTTTTCCCCTGCTATACCTCGGCAAAGCTTTCGCTCTGCTCGATCTGGCAACGTTCTACTCTCCCAGGGGCCAACGCCCCAAGTACCATCGACGCTGGAGGACTTAACTGCTGTGTTCGGGATGGGTACAGGTGTATCCCCTCCGCCATCGTCACCAGATCTTTTGTTGTTTTGTTTTGTTTCCTTTGTTTTTGAGCCCACAAAAAATCGCAAGGGTTTTTGTCCCTAGCGTTTTAATGGTCCAAAAATAAAGTTGGTGGAGATGAGCGGAATCGAACCGCTGACCCCCTGCTTGCAAGGCAGGTGCTCTCCCAGCTGAGCTACACCCCCACGGTGTTATGGTGGGCCTAGATGGACTCGAACCATCGACCTTACGATTATCAGTCGTACGCTCTAGCCAGCTGAGCTATAGGCCCGTTTTTGGATCTGGCAACGTTCTACTCTCCCAGGGGCCAACGCCCCAAGTACCATCGACGCTGGAGGACTTAACTGCTGTGTTCGGGATGGGTACAGGTGTATCCCCTCCGCCATCATTACCAGATCTTTTGTTGTTTTTTGGTTTTTACCGCAGAGGCGCTGAGGTCGCAGAGGATTTAATAGTATTAAATCTCTTCTCTGTGCTCTCTCTGTCTCTGTGGTTTTCCCAATCGGAACTAGAAGTTTACACTGCCGAATCGTTAGATTCAAGCTGTAATTTTTTCCAGTCCCTCAAAATCAAACAGTTGTGTAAGTGCGTGCGATTCATTGACTGCCTACCTTTTCTCTACTTGCTTCCTATTTAATAGCTTACCTTTAAGGTTCCTAATAAAGGATTCCCTGAAGAAGTCTTACTAAACAGGTTGCTTGCAAAGAGGTGTAAGCAGCTTCGACCTTGACATATGCAGGCTTTCTGTTTCTCTCTGTAGTCGATTGCTCAACCACAGCTTCCACAGCCCTGCATTGTCTCCTTAGAAAGGAGGTGATCCAG